>CAZCAL010000172.1:0-531 GCA_964496625.1 uncultured Verrucomicrobiaceae bacterium
TTTAGGTTTTTGAAGATCAAGAACTTATTGGGTACTTTGAGGCTACGTCGGCTCATAGCCCCGTACGTGACCATGGTTCCGCCGATCGAGAGGAGATCCATCAATCGAATGGCACTCTCCGCACCCACGGCATTGGCTGCAAGTCGGCAGGGTGTGTCACCGAGGATCTCGCGGGCTTCTGCGAGTCCTGCGTCGTTATCCGTCACGACAGCCGTGGCCCCTTGGGAGATCAATTCGTCGCGCAGTTCTGCACGGCGGACGAAGTTGAGTGTCTTGATGCCCCGTTGGGCGGCGATCTGAATGAGAGATCGGCCCACGCCCGAATTTGAAGCGTTCTGCACGATCCAATCGCCTTCTTCGAGAGTCTCATATTCGGAAAGAATCAGCGCTGCGGTTGGCGGATTGATCCGCAGCATCGCGGCCTGCACAGGGTCAATGTTGTGCGGCAGGCGGGCGAAGAACTGTTCGCCCGCAGTCATTTCCTGGGTCCAACAGCCGGTGCCGAGCAAAGGAATCACCAAATCTCCCACG
>CAZCAL010000172.1:541-975 GCA_964496625.1 uncultured Verrucomicrobiaceae bacterium
ATGGCGCTCACTTCACCTGAAGCCTCATGTCCAGGGATGCAGGGTGGATGAGCCGCGCGTCCGTACTGGCCTTCGATAAAGTTGAGATCCGCAGGATTGATCGGGGCGTAGCGCATCGTCACACGAACGTCATGCGGACCAAGCGCTGGCTGCGGGTGGGGAGATAGGTGCAAGACACGGCTAGGGGGACCGACTTCGTCAAATTGGAGACAGAGTGAACTCATGATGCATTTATCAACGCAGGGAATCGCGCGGTTGTCTCGGAAAAGCTGGCGAGTGGCCGAGATGTCGCAAGATGTGAGGATAGTAAAACACCCCGCTCCAGGCTAACTGGAGGCGGGGTGCGAAGATCGAATTCTCTGTAATTATTCGACGATTTTAGCGCTCTTGATCACGATTGGATCAACTGGCACATTCTGATGAGGGCCTATATT
>CAZCAL010000172.1:985-1929 GCA_964496625.1 uncultured Verrucomicrobiaceae bacterium
TTCGTAGTTTCTACCACGCGGATGGCTTCGACCACTTCCAGACCTTTGCTGACCTTGCCAAAAACGGCATAGCCAAAGCCGTCGAAGCTCGGATAATCGAGGTTCGCATTATCCTGCACGTTGATGAAGAACTGGGCGGTTGCGCTGTTAGGGGCGCTGGTGCGTGCCATTGCGATGCTGCCTTTGACGTTCTTTAGCCCATTTTTGGACTCACACTGGATGGGCTTGTCCGTGGGCTTCTGGCTCATGTCCGCCGTGAAGCCGCCGCCCTGGATCATGAATCCGGGGATGCAACGGTGGAAGATGGTGCCGTCGAAGTGGCCCTTCTTGGCGTAGTTGACGAAGTTCTGCACGCTCAAAGGCGCCTTGTCGGCGTCCAGTTCGAGTTCGATGGTGCCTTTGGAGGTTTCGAGGGCGACTTTCACAACTTTGGGTGCGGGTGCTGGGGTTGGTTCTGCGGGTTTGGTGGTAGAATCTTGAGCGGTAGAGATGTTTGCCAGAGCAAAGATCGACGCTGAAGATGCGAGGACGGTGAGGAAGCGGCGTTTCATGGGGGTGTCAAGTTTGAAGTCAGTTGGTTTCAGTTGCCGTGCGGCGCTTCTTAAACGTAGCCATCAGAGCAAAGTGACAACTTGAATCTTTAAATCCCACCCCCATTGTGGGACGAAATCACATGTCCAGCAAAATTGATCCCTCCTTACACCGCGATAAGAAACCCGACTGGATCAGGGTGAAACTGCCGCGTGACCCAGTTTTTTGGAGCACCAAGGCCCTTGTGTCAGACCTCAAACTTCACACCGTGTGTGAAGAAGCCCAGTGCCCAAACCGCTGGGAATGCTGGAGCCAGGGCACGGCTACGTTTATGATTGCCGGGGATCGGTGCACGCGTGCTTGTGGTTTTTGTGCGGTGAAGACAGCCAAGCCCTTCGCTTTGGAGGCCGATG
>CAZCAL010000172.1:1939-4532 GCA_964496625.1 uncultured Verrucomicrobiaceae bacterium
GAACCTCAACGTGTGGCGGAGGCGACGAAACGCCTGCGATTGAAACACGTCGTGATCACCGCCGTGGCACGCGATGATCTTGCGGATGGCGGTGCAGAACATTTTGCCCGGACGATTGAGGCGGTCCGCGCCGCGGTACCTGACATTGTGATCGAGATCCTGGTGCCCGATTTCAACGAAAAGGATGAGGCGCTGGCGGTGGTGATGCAGTCTCGCCCCCACATCTTCAATCATAATCTAGAAACCGTGGAGCGGCTCACCCCGCTTGTGCGCAGTCGTGCGCGTTACAAGCGCAGCCTTCATGTGTTGCGCCGGGCCAAGGAAATGGCTCTGGAAATGGGCTTCAAGACGGCGACGAAGAGTGGCCTAATGCTGGGGCTCGGGGAAACGGAAACAGAACTGTTCCAAGCGCTGGATGATTTGCTCGAACACGGGGTGACGGTTTTAACTTTGGGCCAATACTTGCGCCCCTCCCCACAGCATCTCCCTGTCGTGGAATTTGTCCATCCAGACACTTTTGAAAACTACCGTCAGATAGCGCTGAAGAAGGGATTCCGCCATGTGGCGAGTGCTCCTCTGGTTCGGAGTTCTTATCATGCGGCTGATTTTAGGCCTGAGCTGGACGTCATCTAAATTGCCTGTGACTGTTCCCCAGCTGCTGACTAAAATCCGCTCTCCGCTGACAGCTAGGGCCTGTGCGATTGTTGTTTTTGCACTTACTGGATTCGCGGTTGCTGCACCTCTTTACGTTCCGGCCCGTGCCCATCGGGTGCAGAGGATGACGCAGACGGCGAACGGTGAATTCCAGAGTTTGGGATTGGTGATCTACTCGCTGCAGGTGAGTGGTCGACGGGTCTTGCTCCGGCTAGGATACATGAATGGCGGCGAAGGTGTTTGGTCGCGCCCCGTGGATGCGCCGCGTGGGGAGGTGATTCTTCAATCCTCCCTGCATGGTAAAAAGCTGAAGGCATCTCACATCGACGCCCAGTTAAAGCGGCCGACTTTTCCGACTGGATTGAACCCCCGTGAAGCTGTTGCGGGCACGATTCAGTTTGAGTTGGAGGACGGTGATGACGGCTCATGGTTGCGAGGGGCGATTACCCTGACCTTCGATCCGTTTTTGCCGCTCTCGTTTCAAATTGATGACCGTACTGCCATCGAGCCATTGGATATGTCGAGATTGACGACCAAGTGGGACATGGCTGTGACGATGCGGCCCGCAGTGGAGGCACTCGCCTATTTTCCCATGCGGGTGGGAAAAACCACGATCGTAGATAATCGAATTGTCATGGAGGTGGGATTTCGCAACACATCCCGCTATCCCTTGAAGTGGACGGGGACGCTCGGCGCTAGTCAGGCCCGCCTTTTGACTGAAGAGGCGGAATTGTTGCGGCCCGTCAACGTTTCACCGAACATTGCGGAGCGAATTGCGCCAGAGGGAATCTCCTGGAAGGTGCAGCAGGAGAATACGGGAAGTCTTGCCTTTCCTCTGCCTTACCCGCTGGCAGCACGTCGGATGTCACTGCTCATGCCTGGCTACGAACCACTGACTTTGGTTTTTGACCAAGCCGCATCAAGATGGTCCGCTGCCCCGCGCGCAGTCGCGGCGGATGCGATGCCTTCTGCCGTGGATCTGATTCAGATCGAACAGAAGGTGTACGATGAATTGGTGGACGTTTGGAAGGGGCTAACCCAGAAACTAGCGGCGCGGCGTTATGACGCGTTCTTGTCTGCCTTCGCAGATGGCGATGTGAGGGATGCCCAGCGCAGATTTGTCAGTGGGGCGGAAAAGTTACCCATCTCGCAAATAGAGTTTTCTGTGCCTCCTTTCCAGAAGCTCCACCGCTCAGCCGATGGCATTCGTGATCTATGGGTAGAGCTGCGCTGGACGGTGGCGGGTCTCCCACGTGACAATGAATTTGTCACTCGGATGCAGTGTGACTTGCGTCGCGTCAAGGATGGCGGCTGGGAGGTTATAAAGGTTGAGCAGACCTTGCGGCCTGCATTTTGGACCATTGGGTTCACAAAAATGCAGGCTTCTGATCACTTCATTGTATTTTCAAAGCCGGGAGATGCCCAGGATGAGAAAGCAAAGCTCGCCATGAGCCAATTGGAGAAGTCCTGGAGTCGCTTGCGCAAATCGCTGCTTCCCATTGGTCAACGGTATCTCGCCTTCGTCGTGGAGGACAAAGACGATTTCAAGGTTCTGACTGGCCGCGACGCGGAGACCTTCGCGGGCGCGACCTCGGCCGCTTTCGCGGAGCGCGACGGCGAACTCCGTGTCATCAATCAAGCGGTCTATATCAATGACTTTCGGTTCTTTTCGATGCAAAAGCTCTGGGCTAAACAGGACCGCCAGATAACGATTCAGCACGAGCTAGTTCATCTTCTTTTAGCACCGGAAACGCGGCCCTGGACGCCCAGTTGGCTGATCGAGGGATTGGCAATGTATTACGCCAAGCAGACGGACAGCTTCACCCGCGACGCCATGTTGCGTCAACTCACCCCAGATGTCAGACTTTCTAGGCTCTCCGCGATCTCGTTTCTTGGCCAAGGAGCGCCGGATGCCGCTCGAGTCATGCTGGAATATCAG
>CAZCAL010000172.1:4542-5349 GCA_964496625.1 uncultured Verrucomicrobiaceae bacterium
GAAACGGTCCGCTGGTTGGAAAAACAGCTGGGTGAAGAGGGCGTCTTAGCTCTCTACCGAGCCTTCGCAGCCAAACAGCCCGATGATTGGAATGATCTATCGACCACTGAGACCACTCCGGACCCTGCGGGGGATCCGTTTGGCGAGCGGCGCGAGGCGATTACCCGTGAATTGGTGGCGAAGCCACTCAATGGCATGACCTTAGAAGCAATCGATGCCGCTGTGCGCAAGGAAATCGGCGCAGAGTGATCGTTTGTGTCGAGACTGTTCTCCGGTTTGCGCGCTGGATGCTTGCACTCCACTCGATTAGGCGTAGGATGCGCGCCCCTCTTCCCCAAAATACCCCATGACCGAACCCAAAAACATCCGCAATCTGGCCATTATCGCACACGTTGACCACGGCAAAACGACCCTGGTCGATGGCCTTTTGAAAGCTGGCGGAACTTATCGTGAAAATCAGGCGACGACTGAGCGGGCCATGGATTCCATGGATTTGGAGCGGGAGAAGGGAATTACGATCAAGGCCAAGAACACCTCGGTGCATTGGAATGACCACATCATTAACATCGTCGATACACCAGGCCATGCCGACTTCGGCGGTGAAGTGGAGCGCGTCATGAAGATGGTGGATGGAGTGTTGTTGGTGGTGGATGCGTATGAAGGTCCTCAGGCTCAGACTCGCTTTGTGCTCAAAAAGGCCTTGGCACAGGGTCTTCGTCCGGTCGTGTTCGTTAATAAGATGGACCGCCCAAATGTCGATCCAGCAAAGGTTCACGACGAAGTTTTGGAGCTATTTTTGGAGCTGGA
>CAZCAL010000172.1:5359-8873 GCA_964496625.1 uncultured Verrucomicrobiaceae bacterium
GCAACAGATGAGCAATTCAATGCCCCGTTCATTTATGGAAGTGCCCGCGCCGGATGGGTCAGCGACTCCCCAGAGGGTGAGCGTCACGACATGAGCTATCTCCTCAAGAAGATCGAGCAGTTCATTCCACCTCCAGTGGCGGAAATGGAAGGCGAGTTTCAGATGCTCATCAGCAACATCGATTGGGACAACTTCGTTGGTCGTGTGGCGGTGGGTAAGGTCAGTCGCGGCCGGGTGAAAATGGGTGATCGCGTTTATCTTTTGGGTAAAGAGCCAGGAGATGCCGCAAAGGCATTGAAGGTCACCAAGGTGTTCCAATACACCGGCCTCGCATTTAGCGACACTGCCGAGGGGACAGCGGGTGATATTGTTGGCATCTCTGGATTTGAGGACGCAGACATCGGTCAAACGGTCGCAGGCAGTCCAGATGCTCCGTCCATGCCTTTTGTAGCCATTGATCCTCCAACCATCGAGATGCAGCTCTCAGTGAACGACGGACCGTTGGCGGGCCGCGAAGGAGAGCACGTCACTTCACGAAAAATTCGTGACCGCTTGATGAAAGAGGCCAAGGCAAATGTCGCCATCCAGGTGCGGGATACGGATTTGGCAGGTGTTTTCGCATTGAGCGCCCGTGGTTCCATGCAGATTGCCGTTCTTGTGGAACAGATGCGGCGTGAGGGCTTTGAAGTCTGCGTATCCCGACCCATTGCCATCACGAAGAAAGCGGACGATGGTAGCACCTTGGAGCCGTTCGAAACACTCTGGGTGGAATCTCCAGAGGAGTACGTTGGGGGGATCATGAAGCGTCTAGCAGCCCGCAAAGCGCGAATCGATGACATCAAACCTCACTCGCACAGCACGACGATTGTTTGTACGATCCCCACGCGAGGAATCATCGGATTCGAGTTCGAGTTGATGAATTTGACGAGTGGTCACGGTATCTTTAGCCATCTCTTCAAAGAGTATGCTCCGCACTGTGGTGGGATGAGCACTCGCACGACCGGTACCCTGGTGAGCACCGAGGGAGGTGAAGCAACCTCGTATGCGCTAGATACCATCCAGGTGCGTGGAAAGCTCTTCATCGGCCCCGGCGAACATGTGTATGACGGAATGTTGATTGGTGAGAACCCTCGGACGGACGACCTCCCAGTGAACCCAACTCGTGCCAAACAGTTGACCAATTTCCGCAGCGCCGGTGCAGATAAAGGAATCCAATTGACCCCACCTATCAGATTCAGTCTTGAGCGCGCGATCGAGTACATTGCTGGCGATGAACTGGTCGAGGTCACCCCAAAATCCATTCGGCTGCGTAAGCGCCTGCTTGATCAGCACTTGCGGGCTCGAGAGTCAAAACGCATGAAAGACTTGGCAGAGGCGTAAAGCTTCTCCAAGGTGCTGGCCATGACCAGCAGACCTTCCATTGGCATTGACCTCGGTGGCACTTTTATCAAGGCTGCCATCGTGGATTCAAACTCCGGTTCGGTGCTCCGTACCGTAACACGGCCTACGCGGGATGGCGAGTGGCGTGAAGGTGTACCTGAATTTGCGCATGGCGTCCTGCTGTGCGTGGAGGAATTGGAGCATGCAGCGGGGAAAAAAGAGCTGGCAGTAGGGCTCTCTGCGCCAGGTCTTGCAGCCGATACCGGCACCGCCATTCGGTGGATGCCGGGCCGGATGCATGGCATTGAAGGGTTTGACTGGGAGCACTTTTTGGATCGCCGCGTGCGCGTTTTGAATGATGCGCACGCAGCGATGCTCGGGGAGGTGTGGGTGGGAGCTGCCCGCAGCGTAAAGAACGCCTTCATGCTTACTTTGGGAACAGGGGTGGGTGGGGCTGTTTATGCAGACGGTCGACTATTGAAAGGACATATTGGGCGCGCAGGCCATCTTGGACATATCAGCATCAATGCGGATGGCGCTGTCGATGCATTCCAGACACCAGGTAGTCTTGAGCAGGCGATGGGGAACCAGACCGTGCGTCAGCGAACGGGCGGACGGTTTGAAACGACTCATGCCCTAGTGGAGGCCGCAATCGCAGGCGATTCGCAAGCGATCCTCTGGTGGGGGGTGTCTCTGCGGGCTCTTGCTGTGGCGGTGGCGTCATTGGTAAACGTACTTGACCCAGAAGTGGTGGTGATCGGCGGAGGAATTGCGATTGGAGCAGGGGACGCAATCATCGTTCCGCTGCGGCGGGAAATCGCACGTTTCGAGTGGCAACCCGGTGGCTGCGCTGTTCGCGTGGAACTTGCCCAAGCTGGCGATTGGGCGGGGGCTGTGGGTGCCGTTTGGAATCTGTTGCATTCATGAACGTCCCGCAGCACTGCTGCGATCGCTATGACACCTGCCGAAAACTATTTGGATAAATGCGAAGGAATTCTCCGACGAGTGCGAGATCAACTGCCAGCAATAGGTCTGGCAGCGGACTGGTTTGCAGAGACGATTCTCGCCGGGAAAATGGTCCACGTATTCGGTTCAGGCCACAGTAGGATTTTGGTTGAGGAAATGTGGCCTCGATATGGGTCATTTCCCGGATTCAATCCCATTGTCGAATTGTCACTGACTTTTCACAATTTGGTTGTGGGCGCAAATGGTCAGCGCCAAGCGATGTTTTTAGAGAATGTGTCTGGCCTGGCTTCCCGAATTCTCAGGAACTATGCGCTCACCAAAACCGACTGCGCCCTGGTCGTCAGTTCAAGTGGATGCAATGTGGTGCCTGTGGAAATCGCTGAGGAATTTCGACGACGTGGAGTTCGTGTGGTTGCGATCATCAGCCGAGATCATTCTGAGGCTAGCACAAGTCGCCATCCGGATGGGAAAAAGCTTCAGGACTTTGCGGATTTGGTGCTAGATACTGGCGCTCCTATTGGAGATGCGATGGTGGAGATTGATGGACTGCAAACGCCAGTCGCACCGGGTTCCACCGTCGGTGGTGTCTTGCTTGTAAATACGATCAAGGCGGAGTTAGCCCAACGGCTAACCGAAGCTGGACAACCTCCCAAGGTTCTGACCTCAGGAGTCCTTGTCGGAGCAGAATGTGCGACAAATCTTTTTGAGTCCGCGTATGATGAACATGCGCATCGAATTGCACAGTATTATTCTCAACTGTAGCATTCAGTCTGGAAATTGGTAAGCGAAAGGTCAGCTTAAGGAAAGAAATAAGACCATTGTTAATGGTCGTGCTTTTTTTCCTTGTCGGTTAACGTCCTTTTGTGCGAGTCATAGATCACCGCAGCTTTTCGACGGAAAAGGTAGTCGGCGGTTGAGACATATCGGTTATTCGGACAAACATGGACAACGAGTCATCTTCAATAGACATGCCTTCCGCATCGGCGGAGAGACCCACGTTTGTCGTTTGTCGAACCAGCCAGGGAGTGGAGGTGAGAGGAAGCTTGCATCGAATGACACGCTATTTGGCGGTCTTTGAAGTTTACAACCCATACAGCTTCCTTCAGTTGTCAGAGGTATTGAACGAGTTTCGACTCGTGATGAATGACCGGGTCGTGTATTCGGGCCG
>CAZCAL010000173.1:0-5391 GCA_964496625.1 uncultured Verrucomicrobiaceae bacterium
CCAGTTCAATGATCAGCGCTTGCAATCCCTCGATACCAAACACGGTGTAGTAGAGGTCGGGATTGTCATCGCGATCCAAGAAGCCTCCGCATTCATGCTGCCGACTACGCAGAAAGGAGGCTACCAGTTCGGTAGCCTCCCCCAACAATTTCGGCGCGACTCGCGCCACTTGAAGCATCTCCAGCCGGAACGACATGGTCTAAATCCGGGATTTGCCGTACGCCGATCAGGCCTTCACAAAGGTGCTGATGTCAGCAATCTTGCCCTTGCGCTTAGTGTTCGTTGTTTCGGTTGGCAGTTCAACTGCATCGCCGACCTTTTTGCCGATCATCGCAATGGCGCTGTCCGATAGGTAAGAAATGATGTTTTTGTCAACGTCGCCATCCCAAGCACCCAAGATCGTGAAGGTCTCTTTGTCGTTCGTGTCATCGTATTGAACGACGACCACGGTGCCGATGCCAACTTTGTCTGCGGTGGCATCCGTAAAGTCAGTTCCCCGAGCCTTGCGCAGTTCACGTTCCATTTTCCCCTGCATACGGAGGAGTACCGCTTGCTGTTCGCGGGCCGCCTTGTAACCACCGTTTTCACGAAGGTCACCTTCAGCGCGGGCGATCTGGATGTCATGCTTGTTCTGCGGGATCTTGACGGTAGCAAGCTCGTCCAACTCCTTCTTGCGGCGCTCCAGACTTTCCCAGGAAACGATCAGGGAATCATCGACCTTGGAGCCAGTGCTATCCTGCACGAGCGCCTCCATTTCTGGACGGGCCTTGATGACGCGGGCCATCAGAGAGCGGCGCGTCAGTTCATCAAAGACATTCATGCTGAGGATGCGCTTGGCGAACAGACGGACTTCGTCTTCGTCGGCATCCGTGACCATCTCCCCAAGCAGTCCGCGGTCTTCGGTAAATGCATCGCTGAGACGTCCAGTGCGTTTGGGACCGCCCTGCATGTGATCATCTTCCAATGCACTGAGGAGGGCATTGCCAAGATCGATGTCAAAGACTGACTCCGCCAAACCAGTGCGCTCTTTGCACATCCAGATCAGTAGATCGCCGCTCAGATTGCGATTGCGGACGGATTTCTTGAGGAACTCCACCAGCACGTCTAACTCGTCATTTTGGTCCAAGACCGAAGCGATCTCGGAAACGGCACGACCACCCGTGCGGGTCAGGTGATTCAGGCATTCCGTCACCCAAGCGCGGTCAGGAAACGCTGCAGGGAAGGCACGGTAGAGGCGGCCCATCATACCCACTGGCACCCCTTTGACGGCTTCGGCGAGCTGCTGACGGGTGTCAGCGAGGAGGTCTGAAACCTTCATGGAACCCATCGGCGGGCCGTCCATCTTTGCTTCTTCCACCAATTCATCACGAAGCAGCAAAAGGTGGAGAGACTCCTTCAGGTGCAGCTTGTAAGTCTTGCGGACGATGTCAGAAATGTCTTGGAAGACTGGAAGTAGATCAGTTTTGGGATCTTCAAAAAGATCGAGATCCTTCGAAATGGCAGCAAGGGCGACAGTCTTCGCCTTCAAATCACGTGCAGACAGGAAGTCCTTCAGCAGAGATACACTGGGCTTTTCACCACTATCACGCAGAGTCAAAGGCTCGGTGCGCTTGCTCGGGACGACGATGTGTCGGGTGTTTTTCAGCGCCTTTTTGGCGGACTCCCACCACTTTTTGTAGTCGCCATCGCTGACGACGGTGCCTTTGATCATCCGCTCCAGGACGTCAAGGGTCAGGCTGCCTCCATTGCTCCGCAGCGCCAGTTCTACCAAGCCTGGGGCATCTTCTTTGGCAATCTTTTGCACGCTTGGCAGATCCTTTAGACGGCGCGCCATGATGTGGTCATCTGGCAGCACCTCCAAGGATGCTGCCGAGAAGGCAAGCTTCATCGGGTGACCAGGTTTCCCTTCAAAATCAATAATCAGCCGATCTGCAAGGAGGTCCCACTGGGCGACACGCCCGACCCCCCAGCTCTTATGCTGGCAATACGTTCCCGGTTCCAACAGAGAAACCTTTTCACCATCCGCCTGACTCAACTTGCCGGCGGCCACTACATTCTGCACCTCTTCATTCATGCGTCCGCCTATCATAAAAAGGTGCGGACCGGTAGCAAATGAAACCGTAACGATCATGCGAGTTCCGTTCCAAACCGCCGTCCAGATCGTAATCGCCAGACCATCTACAGCGTCCATCATAGAAATCGCCCGACGGATCACCCTTCGGCCAACTATCTCTCCCATGACCGCCATCGCCCAACCTTCAGCCCCCGCCCCTACCCCGGTCGCGCGCCCAACTACCCACAATATTCTGATTGGCTATCTGCTTTGGATCTTCGGCTTCACTGGGGCGCACCGGTTCTACTACGGCAAGCCGCTCACCGGCACACTCTGGTTCTTCACCTTTGGGCTCGTCGGCATCGGCTGGTTCGTGGATCTTTTCCTGATTCCAGGGATGGATCGACGGGCAGACAAAATTTACGTCACCGGACCCGTGAACTATTCGCTCGCCTGGGTTTTGCTGACGTTTCTTGGCCTCTTCGGGATTCACCGCCTCTATTTGGACAAGTGGTTCACCGGCCTTTTATGCCTCTTCCTCTCTGGAATTGCGAGTTTGACGGGTTTGTTGCCCTTGTTTTTGCCCGCAGCCATCCTCTGGCTCATTGATCTTTGCACTCTGAACACACAGATCAGCGAGCGAAATGCACGGTGGAAATAGCGCTTGATCGCAATTCCAGCCCGAAGTTGCACAAAAGACGACCCACTGGCAGACGTTAACTCTATTGCCCCATGTTACGTCGAATCATTGCAATCGCCCTCCTCTGCCTTCCCTCTGTGCTTCGCGCACAAGTCGGAATGAGTATCGACATCGTCAGCGCCGTCAGCCACATCCAGCCCGGCAGGCCTTTTGAGGTGGGCGTCTTTCTCCATCACGAACCCGGCTACCACACCTATTGGAAATTGCCAGGGATTGTCGGCGTCCCCACCAGCATCGCCTGGGAGCTTCCGAAAGGATTCACCGCTACCGAATTGCAATACCCTGCACCGGAACGGACATTCATGTTTCAGATCATGGCCCAGGGCTATGAGCGGGATGTTCTCCTGTGGGCGACCATCACGCCACCTGCAAATCTAAAGCCTGGCACAGAAGTCACGCTCAAAGGTAAAGCTGGCTGGATGTGCTGCGCAAAATCCTGCAACCCTGGTTTCAAAGATCTGAGCCTCACGCTCCCCATCGATCTTTCTCCGCCTAAAGCTGATCCAAAGTGGGCTCCCGTATTTCTCAAAGAACAGGCAACCGTTCCGCAACCATCCTCCGCCTGGAAGGCCAGTGCGGCCGAGTCGGGTAAGAAGCTCGTTCTCACCCTCATCCCCACATCCCCTGAAGCCAGACCGATCGACGATCCCTCCAAGTTGATTGTCTTCACTGAAGACGGCTGGATTGACACCGATGGAAAGCAGGAAATCCGGCCATTGCCGGGTGGAGGCATTGAAGTCACGCTGGCGTGTGGGTCAGAGGCCTACATGGCCAAAACGGCACCAGAGAAAGCCCTGTGCATCATCCAAAATGACACCGGCTGGGTAAAAAACGGTTCCCTTTACAGCCTCCGCGTTTCTCCGGTTATTACGAGGTGAATGGAAGTGACCCGGAGCGTCGTTTTGATAGGAGCTGTCATGAACGTCGCCACCCACCAATTTCCTCTACACACCCTCCTTGCCCTAGCACTGGCCTGCGGCCTCAGTTCCTGTGGAGTCGGATTCAATCATGATTGGCGTGCCGCAAAAAATGTGCCGCACGACGCACTCAGCGGCGCATGGGAAGGCAGCTGGAACAGTGAAGCCACGGGCCACACCGGCAAACTGCGCGCCATTATCGCCAAATCTGACTCCGCCCATCCAGATGAACGCCAAGTCCGCTACTGGGCCTCATGGAAGAGCATCCTGAGCGCCAGTTTCACGACGCGGCATACCTTCACCCCACACGGCAGGCATTTCAGTCTCACCGGGAGACATCAGATGCCGAACTGGGTCGGAGGTGAGTATACGTATGGCGGCACCGCCACCGCAGACCATTTCAGCGCCACCTATCGGTCTGCCTTTGACCACGGTAAATTTGAGATGCAGCGCGCTGGGCATTAGCGTCAGCGCACCGTACGCAGCATCCATTTTGCCATCGTTGAGTAGATTGGAAAATCGGTGATCAAGACATTGCTATGATTCGCATTCGGGATTTCGATCCATTGCTTGTCTGCCATTGTCAGCGAATCATAGAGAGCCCTTCCGCTGCTCAAGGGAACCACTGTGTCGGCGGTTCCATGGGCGACGAGCGTCGGCAGTTGGAGTTTTGCAGCGGTTTCGACCGACTGGACCTGATCCAAGGGTAAACCTGCGCGCCACTGAAAAATCTTGGATGTCCCCCAGGCACACAGGTGCCCAGCCCAATCGCCGAGACGGCTCTTTGCCTGATGTTCAACGACAGTCCGCAGGCGGTCAAAACTCGACACCACGATCAACGACTTCCACATCGCCGCATCCGCTGCTGCAGCCTGCACGGCCACCGCGCCTCCCATGGATAAGCCCATCAAACCAGCAGGCGCAGGTTCAAACCCAAATTTGGCAGCAGCCTGCTGGAGCACTTCCGTCGCCAGACCAGCCTCGCGCTGGCCATAACCCGCGATTTTTTCTGGATGATCTCCGTGGCCCGGTAGGTCGGGAATCAAACACCGAAAACCCACCGCGCAGAAACGCTCTGCGATCAACAGGTAGTCTTCCTTCCGCCCATGCCGCCCGTGGAGCAGAACCAGTGTTCCGATCACCTGTCCGGCAGGAGACAATGGCTGACCGTCCGCCGCCAGTTGGGCACGAATCTTTTCACCACGCGGACCACAATTGCCGGAAGGTAGCGGAGTCAACATCAGACAAGGCGCACCGGATTGCGTCGCAAAGCGATCCACATTTACACCATGGAGTGGCGGGTCTTTGAGGAACTCCTCATGATAATCCTGCAACTCCCGCCGAGTCGGTTGCGCCATATCCGTCCCCGCCCACCAACTCAGCACCACCACCGCGACGATGAAGAGGGGCAGCAAAACAAGGCCTAAGGTCTTGATCCTTTGAAACATGTGGCCATTCTTGCAGCAAAGTCAGCGCAAGGTCATGCAAAATGTATGGCACTTATCCCTCCGCTAGATTGCCCCCTGCGACGGGTCGGGATGCAAGTTCCCCGGTTGACGATCAAGCCCGGCCTGATGTAAGAACACCATGCAATCGCGCGCTATTGTTCCAACCACCACCATGAATCTTAGATCCATCCATCTCGCACTCGCCCTGGCTCTTCTCTCAACCCTCAGTTCCTGCACCGTTTACAAAGGCGTCTTCGCGGATCCTTCACCCGC
>CAZCAL010000173.1:5401-8860 GCA_964496625.1 uncultured Verrucomicrobiaceae bacterium
CACGCAAGTGAACTGGCCAGGCCGTTCCTTTGCAACAGTCAAAGCTTACTGCTACGATTACACAGCGGAGGCAGATCCCGCCTTCCTGATCAACGGCCGCATGCACAAGGGCGTCATGAACCCGAATGGCACGACCCTCTCCCCAGCACAGGTGGATCGCCTCATGAAAATCATCACGGTCTCCGCACCACGATCAAAGCGCACCTCCTGCTACAAGCCCCACCACGCCTTCGTCTTCTACGGAGACAAGGGTCAGGTCGTCGCTGAACTAGACATGTGCTTCGGCTGCAACAAGTTTGTCGAAACCCCCGACGGTTTGCCCGAATATTTCGAGACCGAAGCCCTTTACAACCTCGTCGGAGAGCTCGGTCTGCCACTCGGCGTTGGTAACAAGTTCTACACCGAAGCCTGCAGCGCAGGACGCCGCTAATTTCCGCAATTCCCACCATGAAAACACATCTCCTCCCGCTTTTTGCTGTCGCAGTCGCGACAGTCGTTACATCAAACGCAGCCTCGGCTGACCTTTTGGAAAACGTGCAAAAAGGCGGGCTGGAGATCAAGTCCGTCAGCGCCCTATCCTTTGCGCCAAATGGAATCCTGCTAGCCGCAGAACCAGGCACCGCCAGCGTCGTGGCCATCCGCACTGGCGATACAGGTCCTTTTGCAAAGCTCGCCAAACCAGTCGCAGACGTCGCAGGGAGTGTCGCCGCCGGACTCGGCACCACTGCGGAAAATATCAGCATCAAAGACCTTGCGGTCAATCCCGCCAGTGGACGCATCTATCTTTCCGTGCAGCGCAAGCCAGACAACGCCGTCCTGATTGTTGTTGTGGATGCCGAAGGCAAAATCAGCCCGCTTGCTACTGCCGATGCAGAATGGGTGCGCGTCACCCTACCTGGAGGCACCGCCAGCAAAGTCACCAACATTACCGATGTGGCTTTTGATGGTGAAAAAGTTTTCGCCAGCGGCACTTGCAACGAAGAATTTGCCAGTCGCATCTTCACCCTGCCCGTGCCGATTAAGCACGGCGCAACTGCCTCCGTCTATAGCGCGGAGACCTTCCACGTCGCCCATAATCGCTGGGAGACAAAGGCTCCGATTCAAAGCTTCATCCCGTATCACACAGACGAGGGCGAATTTGTTGTTGGAGCATTTGCCTGTACACCCGTGGCAAAGTTTCGCGTCGATGACCTGGAAAACGGCGCACAGGTGAAAGGCGTAAGCATGATGGAACTCGGCTCAGGCAATCGCCCGCTGGATCTGTTCAGCTATCAGGACAAGTCGGGTAAAGACTGGCTGGTTGTGCATACACAGCGGTTTAAAGAAAACCTGTTCGGCCCAAGCGCCTTCTGGGCAGCACGAGTCGATATGGACTACCTCGACGGAGCGGACGAAGCCAAGACCAACAAGAACGCCGTGCGCCGTGATGTCAAAGCATCCAAAGGACCCGTCGGCATCGAAATCGTCGATGCGCTCTTTGGCGCTCTTCAAGTGGACAAACTCGGCACGTCCGAGGCCGTGGTCCTGCGCGAGATCGATGGCAAGCAGAGCATTGAAGTCATCGCACTGCCGAATTAAAGATCCGCGTTTATTCGCGCGCCATTTGGCCGAGCTTCTTCAGGTAGTCGAAGGAGAAAATGCCGGTGTTGTGACCGTCGGAAAAAAGGAACTGGAGGGCGTAACCGCCGACCTTGTTCCAGCCACGCACCGTCACACCAGGGAAAGATTGCGGCTTCTCGTGCCCGCCATATTGGCGGCCCACAAGATCGCGCTCGCCCATGTTTTCGGCGCTAGGCGACCAAGCGCGTAGGCGCTCCATGGGGAGGTAGTCCTCACTGCCATCATTCCAGCGGATGGCGATCTCGTCTGCGATAGCTTCGATGTGCTCGGGAAAAGTCATGATGGAATCACTTCGCGACGACATCGACCTGCACCTTCAGATCATCAAAATAAATCGGCGTACCCGAATAAGGTGCTCCCCAGATGGAGGCCTTGCCTTGACCTTTGAGCTTAGTGTCAGCCGTCGCCACGGTGGGTTCCGCAGGTTCCGCAGCATCGGCCGCCCAGACTTTACCGATGATCTTCCACGCATCCCCTTCGCCCTTGATTGCTTCCAGCTTCATGTTCAACCAAGCTTCGCTAGTCCAGGTGACCGGTGCGGTAGTGATCACTTCATCGCCCTTGATCAATTCCACCGTCTTGCGGGCTGGATTCATCATCAACCGATGGCCACTCATGCCATGAACACCGATGCCGAAGCGAGGGTAACTGCGCCCCGCTTTGGAGGCCAGCACCTTGGCCTGCACTGAAGACGAACCGGCCCCAGACACCGCCAACTGAGCCGTTGCATCAACAAGCTCCGCCGGATCGATCAGGATGACCTTGTTGCCGGAGAGGTTAACAATACTGATCTTTCCTTCAACGACGAAGACATCTGTTTTCGGAGGGTCTCCTTCGGTCCATGACTCACAGTCGTAGCTGAACGATTGGGTCTCCGCCTTTCGGCCCATCGCTGGGCCTAGCGCCGCCAAAATCAAGATCCAAATACTTTTCATCATGGAGTGAACGATACGAAAGAACGAAAGTTTTCGACTCAGCGCAGAGGTTCCTTCATCAATGCCAACGCCTCCAAGGCGGACATGTCCTGATGAACGACCCCCGCCAGGCTGCGTGCAATCAGCGCAGGATTCCGGTGCTGCCAAACATTGCGGCCGATGGCAATCCCTGCCGCCCCTGCTGTCATCGCGTCTTCCACCATCTTCAGCAAGCCAGCGTCGTCGCCCATCGCGGCGCCGCCGAGAATGATGACGGGGACAAAGCAGCCTTCGATGACTTTACGGAATTCATCCGGCGTCGCACCTGGAGGGTATGGCACCTTCACCACATCCGCCCCCAGTTCCGCTGACAAGCGCGCCGCGAACTGGATGTTTTCGACAGTGTAGTGTGCAGCCTGCCCCAACCCAACCGGCAGCGCCTCTAAAATCACGGGGATCTCTGAATCCATGCTCATCCGAATCAGATCCGCGCATTCCTGAAAGTTCACCTGCTCGTTGGCACCGCCGGGATAGAGCATGTTCATCACCGCATTCGCGCCGACCATCTCTGCCTCTTCAATGCCAAAAACATTGATGGTGCCAGCGCCTGGTCCTTCGGTGCGGGTATTGTAAATATCCGTGCGAAGGCAGACCCCCTTGCCTTCCAGCATGTTCGCAGAGCGCATCACCACGCCGAGATTCACCACATAGCCATCCACAAAGGGAATTGTTTTTTCCACCATCACCAGCGGGTCCTCAAGGCCTGGCACAGGGATAGCCACGCCGTGATCAATGGGAAGGATGACGGTTTTGCCGCCACGGAAAAAAAGTTCGAGGTTTTCTTGTCTTGTCATGTGTCTTGTTCATCCATGCCCTAGGACAACCGGGTGTAAAGTAGAACCTAACAGCCACGTTCCCTTTCCAT
>CAZCAL010000174.1:0-3212 GCA_964496625.1 uncultured Verrucomicrobiaceae bacterium
CGTTTGAACAACCACTTCACCCGATCAGCCAGTCTGTAGTCGGTTTCAGCGTCGAGTTTCCAAGATTCGATAGGCTCACCTTTGTGGATACCTCCAATGGTGTAGGTGTTCTCGGGCGCGAGGTTGCGAACCAGCTTGTAACGTTGGTCGCGTACTGCACGAATCGGATAGGCCTCCAGTGCTCCATTCGTGCCCAGAGTTGTATGCTGGAAAAAGACATAGTCGCGAAGGTGATCCCCTTCCCCCAAGAGGATCGGCAAGAAGCTGCGTCCATCAAAACCAGTGCCGCCTGCAGCATCTGGGCAGCCGACATCAATCTTCGTCGGATCAATCCCAGCCGCCGCCAGAAACGTCGGCGGCACATCGACATATTGAAGCAGAGCATCGCTACGCGAGCCAGGCTTCACTTTACCCGGCCACCGGACGACAGCACTGGCATGGACGCCATTGTCATACACACTCCACTTTCCGCCGAATGGAAAACTACTGCCTTGCTCGCTCACGAACATGACCAGTGTGTCCTCAACGTGCTTCGTGTCCTCCAACATCTTCATCAACGCCCCCACCTGTTCGTCCAGTTTCGAGATCTCGCCAAAGTACTTTGCCAGCAGATCCCTTGTCGTTTCATTGTCATGGAGATACGGCGGCACCGTGATCTTGGCTGGATCATAGACGGGGCCACGAGTCCATGGACTATGCGGATCATTGGATGCGAACACCATGAACCACGGCTGATTTGGATCACGCGTCACAAAGGATCGCGTGACCGCCAAGTCGTCTGCGCCTTCGATGTGCTCATACGGGAAAGAAGGCTTGGGACCGACATGCTCTTTGTTTTGTAGTGCCACGCGATATCCGGCCTCCTTTAGGTGACTGAACAGACTCTTTGTTCCATCATAAACGCGAGTGTGATTCGGATAAGCGCCACTTCGGATCGGATAGAGACCTGTGTAAAGCGCATGACGCGTCGGCGAGCAGGAGGTCGCCGGATTGAACATCCCACGAAGGTGCATCGATTCACTGTGGAGCTTGTCCAGATTGGGGGTTTTGACGTCGGGACTTCCTTCATAACCCAAATCGCGCCAGCAAAGGTCATCGGCGATGATGATCAGAAAATTGGGCCGAGGTTCGGCGGCGAAGATCGGCTGCACGACGGCAATCGCGAGGAGGACGATGAGGAGATGTTTCATAAGCGCTGGTTTCAACTCAGAAGGTTCACGGGCGGCCCACTCACGCCGCCTTTTTCTTGCCCTTACCTTTACCCTTCTTCTTTTTCCCCTCACCTTGCTTTGGATAAGGCTTCACATGAGCACGCTCCGCCCAAGCGTCCCACTTTGCTGCGAGTTGCTTTGCTACCTCGGGCTCATCCGCAGCAAGATCGTGCAATTCGGTGCGATCCGTCTTCAGGTTGTAGAGTTCCCATGCGCCGTTTCTGTCGCGCCTCACAAGCTTCATGTCTCCGACGCGAACAGCAGCGTTTCCCTCGTGTTCCCAGTAGAGGGCCTCACGCTCGATGGGCTTATTCTCGAAGGCCCCAACGAGACTTCTGCCTTCCATGGGAGTAATCGGCTTGCCGTTGAATTCCTTCGGATAGGTGGCACCGCCGACATCTGCGCAGGTGGCCATGATGTCGATCAAATGGGCTGGCTGCGTGCGCAGCTCCCCTTTGGCTGCGATACCCGCAGGCCAGTGCGCGATCAGCGGAGAGGCCACGCCGCCTTCATGGTTGTAGTGTTTGTAGAGACGAAAAGGCGTATTCTCCACGAAGGCCCAACTCTCTCCGCAAAACCAATTCGAGTTGGCAGTGGAGGGATCTCCATCGGTGCGCCCGTGGGGACCAGACTCTGCATTTCCACCGTTATCGCTCATGAAGAGGATCAGTGTATTGTCAAAAACACCGCGCTGTTTTAATCCCGTAACGAGATCCCCCACCGCCTTGTCCATGTGATGCACCACCGCCGCATAAGTCGCCATCAAGTGATCAAAACGATCCTTTTCTTCTTCAGTCACCTCGGCCCAAGGAGCCACATCCTTCGGTCTCGGGGCCTTCGCCCAATCCTTGTCGATGATACCAAGTTCGATCTGCCTCGCATAACGATGATCCCGAGTTGCGCCCCAGCCGATCTTATACTTGCCGCGAAACTTTGCGATCTCCTCTGCGGGTGCCTGGAGAGGAAAGTGCGGTGCATTGTGGCAGAGGTGCAGGTAAAAGGGCTTCTTTTCCGCTAGCGCCTCATCAATGAACTTCAGTCCATAGGTCGTCCACAGGTCGGTGCTATACCAGTCCTTTGGCAAACGCGGATCATTCGCGGCGATGCTTTCTCCGTTCAGCGACAAGTCATATCGGGACGAACCGCCATAGTAAAAGCCGCCAGCAGCAGGATTCAGACTGCGATCAAAGCCCCTTCCCCACGGACTGACACCGAGATTTTGCCCGACATGCCATTTCCCGCTCATGATGGTAAAGTAACCAGCAGGCTTCAGCACCTCCGCAATCGTGACGCACTGGTCGTTTAGCCTTCCCGCATATCCTGGAGCCCCTTGGTCATCCGTCATGTGGCCGACACCCGCCTGATGCGGATACAATCCCGTCAGCAAGCAAGCGCGTGTGGGACAGCAACGCCCCGTGTTGTAGAACTGGGTAAACTTCAGCCCGTCCGCCGCAAGCGCATCCAGATTCGGAGTCGGAATTTCGCTGCCGTAACAACTCAGATCCGAAAAGCCCATGTCATCGACAAGGATGACAACGATGTTCGGCGGACGATGTTCGGCAGCGAGCGCTGCCGCGCCAGAGAGGAGAGTGAAAGCGAGTGCGAGGAGTTTCATTGCTTTTTCTGAGTTGGATTTTTTGGTTTCACTGGCAGCGCCGTTGGACCGTAGCTGGTGGGGTCACTCAGGAGGCGGGGTTCCGCCAGAACGTGCCCCTCATCTCCCTGCTGCGCCATCCACACATCCACCTCACCACGCAGGCGGCTGAGTTCTGCTGCAAGAGATGGATCGGCAGCAAGATTGTGCTGCTCATGGGGATCGGCCTGGAGATCATAGAGTTCCTCAGCGGGACGTTCATGATAACGTTTTAAAATCGCGGCAGCCTTTGGGTCCGTCTTGGCCCGTGCCTCCCAAGTCGAGAAGAAATCCCTCTGGCCCAGATTCACCGGTAAATCGATGTGCGTCGTGAAGGCAAACTCTGGATGCAAATTGCGGATGTATTT
>CAZCAL010000174.1:3222-8855 GCA_964496625.1 uncultured Verrucomicrobiaceae bacterium
ACATTCACACGGTTGTCGTTGCTGTGCGTGGTAAAGATTCGTTCGCGATGGGTCGTCGCCTGGCCGCGCAGCACGGGAAGGAATGAACGCCCATCAATACCCGCAGGCGCTTTTCCACCTGCCACTTCAATCACGGTGGGTAAAAAGTCTGTCCACTGCACCATCGCGCTGTTTCGCGTCCCTGGAGCAATGACACCCGGCCACGAAATGATCAAGGGCACGCTGACGCCACTCTCATAGCAGTTCCACTTTGCAAACGGCCACTGCGCCCCATGATCCGCACTGAATATCGTCAGCGAGTCCTTCCGCAGGTACTTCCCCGCAGCATCCAGCAGCACTCCAAGATCGTCATCTCCTTTCGTCACCGCAGCTGCGTAGCGTGCCCGCCACTCACGCGTCTTCGGCGTGTCAATACTGCCGGCAGGCAGGCTCAACATCGCACCGTCATAACCGAGTTCCGACTCCGGCCAAGGCACATGGGGCCAGTTACTACCAACCATCAGGCAAAGTGGTTTGCGACCTTCCGTGGGTCGATTCTTCAGCCATTCAGCCGCCGCAGGAATCGCTTCGTGCTGATGAAACCCATCAAATTCAAAATGATCGAAGCCGTAATCCTTCGTCTGCTTGTAGTGAGACACTTTGCCAAAGGCCACCACCTCGTAGCCAAGTTCCTGCAAATACGCGGGCCATTTTTTGATCTCGGCCCGAGGCTTTGCGTGGTTGGCCTCGGCACCGTTACGCGCCGGCATCAGCCCCGTTAGCAATGCAGCACGGCTCGGCGCACAGCTCGGGGACGCCACGTAGGCGCGATCAAAGGTCATCCCCGCATCCGCCAACCTCTGCATATTCGGCGTGCGGATTACTTTCTCACCATACGGAGTCGCATCGAGCTGGCTTTGATCATCGGTCAAGAAAATCAGCATGTCTGGCCGATCCGCAGCGTCGATCACTCGCGTCAGGCAGCAGAGAGAGAACAAAAGAAGGCGTAAATTCATTGCCAAATTGAAACGTCCGCGACCGGTTAAACTTCCCCCGATTGTCCACACCAGACTATTCAAGATGCACCGGATTGACATCAAAAGCGGCAGCAGGTTGAACGGCCACCCTGAAGTTTGTCAGCCCAGTTTTAGGGCCACGCAGAACCCGTCAGAAGTCAAAGATTGACATTTCCCGCCAAATTTGGTGAAATCTTGCATGAAATCTTAACCGATCATGAAAAATTCAATCACAAGACGGATGAAGGGTTCTACGGTGGCCATCAGGTGGATGACTGCCATTGCGATGGTGCTGATGGTTCTCGGCGGCCAGACCCGCGCTGGTGAAGACTTAAACGCCGTCTTTCAAGCAGGACGGCAAGCCTACTTCCGCGGAGATCTGGATACCGCTGAAAAACTACTGACTCGAGTCGCGGCAGCTAATCCCAACCACTTTCAGACCAACGCCATGCTGGCGCAAATCAAGGTAGCAAAACAGGACAACACGCCAACGTTGCGGAAAACCTACGAGAAGGTGATTGTGCCAAGAATCGAGTTCACGGACGTCACCCTGCCCGAGGCGTCAGCTGCGCTGCGCACCCTGTCCAGCAATGCTTCCAACGGGCAGGTAGTCCCTAATTTCATCGTCAAAGACAGCGCGAAGCAGACCAAGACCTTCTCGCTGTCACTGAAAGACGTGCCTCTCACGGAGGCGATCAATTACCTGGCCCAGATGTCAGGAACCAAAGCATCGTATGAGGCTCATGCGGTTGTTTTTGGCGGTTTGGCGGAGTGATCTGTCGTGTTGGAGTGGTGGGGCGACCACGAATGGATGAGAGCCTTTGAGGGCAGAAAGCCTTCGGTAGTTCACCTTCATTCGTGGTCCGCTTTTTTTTAGACGAGCAGATATCCGCGCGCCAACTCCGCATAGGCCGCACCCTGGGCAGCCACCCAATGCTCGTCGCAACCCAACTCCTCAGCAAGCCAACCTGCAATGACAGGTGCTGCGCTGATGGAGGCACGAGCATCACGCAGCAGCCATCGTGTCCTGCGCGCCAGAACGTCTTCCACGGTGCGCGCCATCTCGTGCCGGACAAACCATGCTACCTCACCGCGCGTGACCGGGATTTCAGCGGTGGCAATCTCCTGCCCGCCGACCACGTTGTTTTCTAACTCCACTATGTCTGCACGATCCGTGCCGTGCACATCAGTCACCACCGTCGAAGTCGCTCCATGCAGCCGAAGTGACTCCGTGACACACGGCTTCGACTCCAGTCCAGCTAGCCATTGCGCCTGATCCACAGCATCCTCCGCCATCCGGCGATACGTCGTCCACTTGCCACCCGTGATCGTGATCATGCCAGATGCTGCCACTTCGATGGTGTGATCTCGCGAAAGCGTAGAAGTTTCCTCGTCGTCCTGCGCAGCAACCAGCGGACGCAGTCCAGCGAAGGCTGACAACACATCCTCTGGACGAGGATCGCGAGTCAGATAGCGGGCTGCATGTTTGAGCAAAAACTCGATCTCCTCCGGCAAGGGTCTCGGCTCAAGATCAGGTGTTTCCACGGCGGTATCTGTGGTGCCAAGGATGACGCGATCATGCCAGGGCACCGCGAATAACACGCGCCCATCGTCCGTCTTGGGAATCATGATGGCCGTGTCGCCGGGGAGGAAACTTCGAGGTAATACCAGATGCACGCCTTGGCTAGGGCTCACCAGTTTAGCCGCAGTCGGGCTATCCATCTGACGCAAATGATCCACAAAAACGCCCGTCGCATTGATCACACAGCGCGCACGCACCGCCAGTGCTTCACCGGATTCATCATCGACGACTTCGATGCCCCTTACCAGTCCGTCCTCTTTGATCAGCCCCGTGCAGCGGGTGTAGTTCAGCAACGTGGCACCGTGCTCCGCGGCGGTCATCGCCAAGTGGATCGCTAGACGTGCGTCATCGAACTGTCCATCGTGATAAATGATCCCGCCAGTGAGACCCTCCGTCTCGATCGTCGGCAGCAGTTCCAGGGTTTCCTCCGGCGAAAGCAGGCGAGAGGGCTCCATACCCAAGTCACCCGCCAGCGCGTCATACATTTTGAGTCCTGCTCCATAAAACGGCCCCTCCCACCAGTGATAAGCGGGAATGATAAATGGCAGAGGATGCACCAAATGCGGTGCATTGCGGCACAGCAAACCGCGCTCGTGCAGCGCCTCCAGAACCAGTGATACGTTGCCCTGCTTGAGGTAACGCACCCCGCCATGAACGAGTTTGGTGCTGCGGGAGGATGTTCCTTTGGCAAAGTCTGCCTGCTCCACCAACAACACGCGATGCCCGCGTGAAGCTGCATCAACAGCGATTCCGAGCCCCGTCGCGCCACCACCGATGATCGCGATGTCAAACCCTCCAGGATTCGCCCCTTCGAGCCGTCGTAACATTTCAGTGCGATTCATGCAGTGCGTGAATCCACTATGACAGCCCATCTGAGGCCCGCATCCGCTTTTTCAGCGATCTGCCTCTGCCCAGTCTTGGGGAGCCTTGAGACGCTGACCTTCAGGCCAATTCGCCCCCTGGGCGATCCAGTCGTGGACGATCTTCTGCTGTTCACGATTCAGCTTGTCAGGGGATGGAGGCATGGCCACCGGACTCTCATGCCCGAGCAGTAGCACTTTGTAGAACAGACTTTGGTCTGGGCTGCCCGCAACGATCACCGGTCCGCTCCGCCCACCTTTCATGGCCCGATCCCGCGACTCCATATTCAGCCCCGCAAAGTCATAGCGATGATTGTGGCACTCCAAGCAGCGCGACTCAATGATTGGTCGCACGTCTTGATCAAAGAGCACCACCTTTCTCGACGAGACGCAACCCGCAAACCAACCAGCAAGGAACAGGATTGCCCACGATTTCGCAATGGTCTTCATTCGTGACACTGCCTCAGTTCGTCCCCCCAAGCAACGCTCAAACCGAATATCTCCTCGGCCAGTCTTGCGCATGGATGTGCGATGTTTGCGGCTTACCGTTGCCCTCGCTGCGCTCAGGTCCTCGCCGTTTTGGAGCATCCCTCCGACTGAAAAAGAATCTACTCATTCACCATCTCGCACGGCAGAGTGGCGCTTGTTTCATTTGGTTGTCATCTTTTCTGCGTGCGTTCGTCCGGGAGGCATACTGGTTCAGGTCGTTGATGGTGTAAGTAGTGGCGTCTGCTGAGGCAGTGCCGATGTCTTTGTAAGCCGTGGAGGTGAGCCGATTGCCGTGCTCGTCAAAACGCGCAACTCTTTTGATACCCGGCATCTTTTTCCGTTTTCATGCGTAAGCCCTGGTAACTGATCGCCGTCAATTGAATCCGCGTTGCACGACATACCACCCCATTCCCAAATCTCTTTTCAACACCCCTTCATCTTGCATGGCGTCCGTCATCGGCAATGCCTCCCTTGATTTCACCCACACTAGGGGATAATAGAAAGTGATGGGCTCTATCGAAAGAGAACGGACTGGATCCGATTGAATCGACATTTCGAGGCTTGACAGCTCAGCAGAGTCCGAAACATAAGCGGCAAATTCCAAAGTGCCCATGGACTCAAAAGATCGAGCGAGACTGTTGTAGAGTTCTTGGTTCTTTCGGAAATGGGTTTCCGTCTGCGCAAGATCCCTGGAACTCCAAGTACATGAAGTCAGAGAGAGTAGAAAAACTACGCGACCAATCAAAGATCTGCCCCAATTCATGGCCAATTCTCTCCACAGGGAACACACTCACCAGGCACCTTCTCCTTCGTTGGTTTCTGAAGGCCGCTCCTGTTGCCCACCTCACTACACAATTGATCTCGGGTAATCCGTATCTTTCGCGTATAGTCGGGTCTAAAGGGAAACACAGGGAGAACTGTGGCAAGGGCATTTGAGAAAAGGTCACCCAAACTAGGCTTTCTACTCATTCCAGACAGTTGTACGCCACCCAAACTATATCCGGCATTGATAGCCTCAGTATCAGCGGGATCATCAAGGGGCCAATGTGGACTTTCTTGGACAACTCCAGGAGCTAACGTTAGCGCAAGGTTGCCGAAGCCAATCGCACGCCCAACGAATCCGTAGTGAATGTTGCTAGGAACGTCGGAAGACAGACACTTACCACAAAGCGTCACCGTAAACTTGCACCCCTCACTAGCAGGGCAATTTGCACTTTTTGCTTTGTTTAGCTTTGGCTTGTGATCCCACGGACCGCCCGGCCGTACCATTGCGGCCCACAATCCGTAGGCAATGGGAGCAGTCGCAGCATGGCGCAACAGCGCCCTCATGCGTTTGGCCGTCGCGGAGTTTGCATTTGTGTTGATCTCATCAATCAGCCATGAGGTTACGTCAGGCCCACACCTGCAACCAGCCAATCCCAATACGTCGATTCGATTGGCTGCGTCATTTCCCAGCATCCCATACAGGTTGATTCCACCATTTTCCCCAATCGGATCACGCCCCAACCACCGCCCCACCTCAGGCGAGTAATACCGATACCCGTAATAACACAGCCCCGTCTCTGCATCCGTGTACTTGCTGCTGAACCGCACCGGGTTCAACCCAGCTTCGGGTTCGTTCACGCGGATCGGTTGGCCGAAGGGATCGTAGTCGTAAACGGCGGTCTTCGTGCTGCTGGTGGCTAGCAGGCCGATGACGTTGCCGTT
>CAZCAL010000175.1:0-2957 GCA_964496625.1 uncultured Verrucomicrobiaceae bacterium
CGTGGCCGCGTGCCCCTCCGGCGCGCTCTACAAGCGCGGCGAGGACGGCATCGTGCTCTTGAACCAGGAGCGGAAGACCCTTGGCGATCCAGTGGACTTTGATTCGGACGATCCGCAGATCCCAGCGTATGCACGCCCCTTTCAGGGAAAAGGGAAGGGCAAGAAGAAGGCTGAGTGAAGTGTTGATTACGTCCGTATCGGCAGCAATTCCGCGATAGGGTCTCCAAAAGGGAGGATGGGCATTGGGCGGCCTTGCAGGTCGTTGAAGCTGTCGTTGTAGTTGATGCCAAGGTGCTGATACACAGTGGCCCAAAGATCATTCGGCGTGAGGGGGCGTTCAATGGGGAATTCTCCCCGTGGATTGGTGGCACCGATCATTTGCCCCGTGGCCATGCCTCCGCCGAAGACAATATTGGACATGGCGCTGGGCCAGTGATCGCGACCTGGCTGGGTGACGCCAGTTTGGGTTCCCGTTTGAGTGTTGATCTTGGGCGTGCGGCCAAATTCTCCGGTCACAATGACGAGCACGTCCTTCTCTAGTCCGCGATCATAGATGTCTTCAATCAATGCTGAGACGGCCTGATCATACACGGGCATGCGCCATCGGCTGTCGGCAAACATGTCGCAGTTCACGGCGTGGCTGTCCCAATTGTAAGTGCAGTTCTTTGGAATGGTCTTTCCTGGGAAAGGGTTCTCCCAGACCATGGTGACAAAGCGGGACCCTGCTTCGACGAGTCTTCTGGCCAGTATGCCACGCTGTCCATAGGCGGACCGTCCGTAGCGGTCGCGGAGTTTGGTCGGCTCCTGCGAGAGGTCAAAAGCGTTGCGTACCTGAGACGCGGTTAGCATTCCGAGGGCGCGCTGGCTGAAGGTGTCCATCGCTTCCATCAGTCCGCTCCTGTCCATATCGCGCTGGAGGTTGTCCATGCCCTGCAAGAGATGGCGGCGATCATCGAGGCGAGTCTCCATGTCTGGAGTGAGGCCGATATTTTCAACCTTGAAGTCTTTATCGCTCGGGTCACCGACGACCAAAAATGGTGTCGCCGATGGGCCGAGGTAGGCGGATCCGAGGGAGAAGACGTCAATCCCACTTCTGTTACGATCCACACCTGCGACGCATGCAGGCATGGGATTGTCTGCGTGTTGGAGCTTGCGACTGATGATCGATTGCACAGAGGGTGCGTCGTTGACAAATCCCGTTGGCAGAGCGGGATTCCGTCCCGTCATGAAGCGCTTGTGTCCACCGCCGTGGTCAGAAAACTCGTGGCTGATGGAGCGGATGATATTGAACTTGTCCGTCAGCTTTGCCTGCTGAGGGAAGAGTTCGCAGATTTGGGTGCCGGGGACTTTGGTGCGTATGGGATTGAGCACGCCACGGTACTCCACGGGGGCGTCCGGCTTCATGTCGTAACTCTCTAGGTGTGACATGCCGCCAGGAAGCCAGACAAAGATCACCGACTTCTCCTTGAGCCGACGTCCTGAAGCTTTCGCAATGGATTCAGCACGGAGGACGTCGCTGAGGTTCACTCCCAGTAGGCTTAGTGCGCCCATCTCAAGAAAGCTGCGGCGAGTGCGTGGGCCTCGACAGGTGGAGCAAGATGGAAGGGTTGGGGACATCACAAGGGCGTGAGATGCTAAACGCGATTGGCATCGGCGTCTTGCAGGGGCGGCGTGCCTCTGCTGGCGTGGTGTAGCGAGATGTTGGGACGCACGCTTTCCTGCTTATTCAAACGTACCCACTTCTTTGCCTGTTGAGACCTGCCAAAGTCTGAGGACGCCATCTTGTCCGCCGGCGGCGATGAGGTCACCGTCTCGGCTGCTGCTGAGGGTGTTCATGAAGGCCTTGGAACCGGGGAGTTGTTTGACTTCGCCGCCATCGCTGTTGATGAGACGGATCTTGGCGTCACCTGCACTGGTGGCTGCAGTGTCGCTTGCTCCGAGGTAGTGGATGGCGGTGACTTCTTTGTCCCATCCATCGACGTTTTTGCGGCGGTCGCCAAGAGTCCAATCCCAAATCTTGACGGCGTTGTCTGCCCCCGCGCTGCTGAGAATGCGCCCATCTGCACGCCAAGCAATACCGAGCACATGATGGGTGTGGCCTTCAAAAGTTTTGATGACTTTACCGGTGGATAAATCCGTGATCCGCACTGCTTTGTCGGCACCGCCTGTGGCGAGTAGTTTGCTATCGGGGGAAAAATCGAGGCTGAGGATGCTATCGATGTGAATCTCCGGTAATTCTCTCGTGAGCTTGCCGCTGGCGACATCCCAAAAGGTGACATCGCCGCTGCGTGAGGGTTCGCCACTGCCGACCGCTAGTGTCTTCCCGTCGGGGCTGAAGCAGAGGCTATTTGCGCGGTCCGTGATGGGTGACTTTCCATCGCCACTGCCGAGATTACGTTCCAGTGTCCATGCGCTGTGAGTTAGGTCAGGACAAAGGAAGGTGCCTTTGTCTCCAGCAACGATCCAGCCTTCGGGCGATGGCCACTGAAGGGCGGTGACTCTGCCGGCAATCGTTGATGCCGTGGCGCTGATGGGGGTTGCGGTTGAGGTGCTCCAAACATGCACCGTGCCGTCGGCGGCAAGCCCCGCAATTTGATCACCCGTTGGAGAAAAAGCGAGGGCGGTGAGTGCTGGGAGTGCGTTGGCTTGTGCGGTTGTCGCAGCGCTGCGGGCTGCGTTGGCTGCTTCTAAAGCTTTGGCGGCCAAGCCTTGGGCTGCTTGGGCATCGGCGACGGCTTTCTTGGCTTTGGCGGCGGATTCGTTGACGAGGCGGATCTCGTTGGTGGTGTCGGTGATGGCTGCTTCTGCGCGTGTCAGTGCCTCGCTGGCGAGCATGGCCTCGGTGGCGGCTTTGGTGGCTTTCTCCCGGGCATCGGTGTCTTTCTTCTTCAGCGCTTCATCGGGTTTATCGGCAGGGACTTTGGCGAGTAGATCGGCGACTTCTTTGGCCTCTTTGT
>CAZCAL010000175.1:2967-8816 GCA_964496625.1 uncultured Verrucomicrobiaceae bacterium
ACCTTCGGCGGCGAGATTGCCTTTGATTTCGGTGATGATTTTTCCGGTCGCGAGTTCCCAGATTTTGATGCGGTGGTCGGCTCCGGTCGTGGCAATGCGTTGGTCATCAGGGCTGATGCTGGATGCGGTGATGGCTGCACCATGGTTGATGTCTCGCAGGCTCTTGCCGTCTGTGTTGTTGATGAGAGAAACGATGTTGGGTTGGCCTGCCTTGAGAGAAAACTTTTGGGCTGCTACGGATGGGGCCGCTGCGATGGGCTTGAGGGCGGTCACGGGCCGCTTCCAGAGTTTGACTTCGCGAAAACTGCCTGTGGCGAGATAATTGCCATCTGGGCTGAAGGCGATGGACTGGACGACATCGCGATGGGCGACGCCTGATTGTTTGTAGAGGCCTGATTTGAGCAGTGCGTCGTCCGTCAAGCGGGTGGCGAGTGAGCGGGTGGGCAGGTGGTAGATGGAGACCTGATTCGCGCGTGCTGCCGCGGCGAAGTGTCCGTCCGCCGTTACCGCTACCGCATAGATGGCCTTGAGGGCAGGAGGGAGAGGTTGCCACACATACACGCGTTCCGTTTTGCCAGAGTGCTTGGCCCCTTCATCGATCCATTGCTTGAGCAGAGTCAGTTCTTCAGGACTCAGATTCTTCGCGCCGACTTTATTGCCCTTAGGCGGCATGTCAGAATCCCAGGTGTGGGCTGCGGCTTGATAGATGATGCTGTCTGCTCCTTTGCCCGGAAGAATTCCCTTATCAGACTCGCCACCTTTCATCATCAACTCGGGCGTCTCCATGTTGAGCCCTGCTTTCGTGGTGGTTTTATTGTGGCAGGCGATGCAGTTGTCCTTCAGGATCGGATAAATCTGCTGCTCATAGCTCACCGCAGCATTGCCGGTGCCTGGGAGCAGGAGCAGTTGAAGAAAAGCGCCGGAAAGGGCTGCTGACAAAAGATGAGGACGGCGGGACATGGCTGGTCGGGGGGGAGGTGTGTGGCAGCGCAAATCGAGTGAACTATTGCTTCTTCGCTGCTTCCTTGACGATGAGTTTGGCAGGGTTCGACCACACCACGAAGGTCGCTTCTTTGGGCGCATCCTTGGCGGCGAGCGCCTTGGCTGCCGCAGCGGTGTCCGTCTTGGTTTTGTCCGCTTTTTTGAGCTTCTCGGTGGCTGTCTTTACCGCCGCATCTTTGGCGGCTTTGTCTGCGGGGGGAGCTCCCTTTGCGGCGGCAGCGGCTGCTGCGAGTTCTTTGGCCGCTGCCTCTCTGGCGTCTGCGGATTGTTTGGCCGTGGCATTTGCAGCAGCTACTTCTTCGAGGGCGCGACTGATTTTCATTTTGGCGGGACCTTGCAGGATGAAGCCGTACTCACCAGGTGCCAATTTCAGCGCCTTAAGGTCGAGCGTGAGTTTGCCATTCGTGGCCTTGGCTGCGATGCTTGCTTCGGGTGCTTTGGTAGCATCGATGAGGCCCAGCACCTTCAGCTTCAATGCATCGGTGAAATCGGGGCTGCGAACGACATCCAGTGAGATCTCCACCTTGCCGTCCACTAACCCTTCAAAGGTCGATTCTGGGGCGGTCCTCACCAGCGCTGGCGCTGCACGATCCACGACGCCGATGGCGGGAGCTCCGGCGATGCGTGTATACAGCGTCTCGCGATTCGGATCCTTAACAGGCCATGTCACAGAGGCACTGTAGGGGATCTCTGTCAGGTTCAGCGCTGCGGTGGGCGCATCTGCGGCGGCTTGAAATCCGATGTAGCCGATAGATCTGCCTTTGCCAATGAACCCAGGCAGGACAGCGAGTCCCGCTGGAGCACTGGCGAGCGTTAGCGGCATTGCTGGACTGCTGCTGGTGCGTCCGGGCACCCATACTTCAATAGCGGCGATTCCATTGCGCCACACGTTCGTGCTGGTGACCTCGTAGGCCTTTGCGGCGGCGGGCAGTGAGGGATAAAGAGCGACGGCGTTGCTCAGACTATTGGTGCCGGTCTTGCGTATGCTCAGCGCAAAGGGATGGCGACGACCATTGGCGGCATTGAGTGGATCAGTCAACGAGAGGCGGAAAATGCCATCGCTCTTTGCTTCGTAGGCATAGACGGGATCGAGGTCAGGTAAGCTCAGCGATGGTCCAGGGACGGAGCTTGGCGCGTCGTTGACGTCTGCCTGTAATGCGATGGTCTCGATGCCCTTGTCATCCTTCTTGACGGTCTCGATGAGAAGATTCGGATCAGTGGCAAAGCCGAGCTTTTGGGAGGCGACTTCGATCACAAAGGAATCCCCGTTCTTGTAGGCCAAGTCAAAGAGTGCGGGGGCTCCGTCTGCGTCAAACCATGCGACGTAGGTTTGATCTGCTTGAATAGCTGTAGGCTTTCCTGCGGTGATGGGTTGTGGATCGGCAGGCAGCAGAATGGGGGCGAGCGGGCTATTGGCGATCCACTTTTGCACAGTCGCTGCATCCGCCTTTGCGCGTTCCAGTGGCGCACGATCAGCGACGCTGAGATCGCTTTGGACTTCTCCGTTGGGGAGGTTCCAGCCATAGACGATTTCCTTTCCTGCACAGTAAACGACGGGTGCTGCGGTGAAGGTGACGCGGTAGCCGTAGTCATCGCCAGAGCCAAACATGAGGTCGTGGATGCGGAGGTGATAGGTACCGTCTTTGGGTGAAACGAAATCAAGGAAGCCATCCCTCATCCGTGCGACTTCGCGGGCTTGGTCATCGAGGATGGTCCCGCTCATAGCGATCTTTGTGTCAAAGGTCCCGCCATGGAAGATGGCGCAGAGTCGCTGATCCTTCTTGGCGTTGAAGCTGAACCAATGAGGTGCGGCTGATTTGAAGACGCCCTGAATGGCGCAGTCCGGCTGGATGGGCTGGGCGTCTGCAGCTTTTAGATTCTTGCCACTGGCCTCGATGAGATTGAGCCCGCTGATCTGAAAGACACGCGGATTGGAAATACCAAAGCGTCCGACGAAGCGCACGTCAAAGGTGCCTGCGGCGATGTCTGCCGGAAGGGTCAGGGTGAACTTGTTACCGCTCGCCTTGATGCCGATGGGCTTGCTGGGCGCGGGGGTGAAAAGCAAGGTCTGCGGTCCTTCGAGGTCTGCGCCTTTGACGGTGACATCCACCGTCGTGCCTGCCGTACCTCCCAGCGGGTAGATAGACGTCAGCCTCGGCGATGGAAATGTGGCCTGGGCGTAAGCGCTGGCGGCGAACGCCAGCAGAGAGAGGATCGTGCAAGCGGGCAGCTTGCAGCGCGGGATGCGGGCAGTCATTGAGATTGACCTTAATGGTTGAAGAGGAATTCCTTGGTGTTCAGCAGCGCCCAGAGGATGTCTTCAAAGGCTTCCTTCTTGGCTGCGAAAGCTTCCTGATCTTTTTTGCCGGTGGTCTTTTTCTCAATGTGGGCATTGGCAAAGGCGACCTCCGCTGGCTTGGGATCGCGGCTCAGGGCGATGTGGTAGAGGTCGGTGATTTTATCGTCGTCTGGGCGCGGATCTTTGGCGAGTGTGTCAGCGCGGCCATTGCCTCGGGAGAGTTGCGTCTGGATGTCTGCCGCATTCAAAAGATGGAGGCTTTGCGCCAGGCTCGCCTCCTGGGTGCGTTCACATTCACAGGCACTGGAGGAATCGGGCCTGCCAAACACGGTGAGGAAGTAGTTGCTCTGATTGTAGCTATTGTCCGGCAGGGCGACTGCGCGGGTGCCGGGGGCCTGCCCCGCAAAGTTTGTCTCCACGTCCAGCAGCGTATTCACGGCATCGTAGAGCACCTCCGCATTCAGTCTGCGTGGGTAGCAGCGGCTGAAATTTTGGCGATCCCGCGCATTGTATTCATTGGGCACGGCACTGAGTTGATAGGTGGAGGAATTGACGATGGTGCGGATGAGGTGCTTCATGTCATAGCCGCTTTTCACAAAGTCTGCGGCCAGGGCATTTAGCAGCTCTGGGTTCACGGGCGGGTTCGTTTCACGCATGTCGTCTTCAGGCTCCACGAGGCCGCGATTGAAGAAGTGTTTCCAGTAACGATTGACGAGGGTGTGGGCAAAGAAGGGATTGTCCTGGCGGCTCATCCACTCCGTGAGCTTGAGCCGTGGATCTTGTTCCGGCTTCAGTTGCAGGGGCTCGCCGCCGAGGCTGGCTGGCACGACACTGGCCTTGCTGCGGATGTTGGTTGCGGTGGCGGCACCACGTTTGTGGAAGATCAGCTCCTCATCCTTCTGCCCGGTGGCCTTGCGACTGACGGTGCTGAAGAAGGCTGCGAAGCTGTAGTAGTCCTGCTGGCTCCATTTCTCAAAGGGATGGTGGTGGCACTGCGCGCACTGCATGCGGGTGCCGAGGAAGAGTTGCGCCACATCTTCCATCTGCTGCTTCATGTCCTTCACCTGGCGATACCAGGCCACGGGTGGATGCTGGTCCAGATTGCCGGAGGCCGCTACGACCTCACGCACAAAGTGGTCATAAGGTTTGTTGTCAGCGATGCTATCGCGGATCCATTGCCAGAAGAGGTAGCTGCCGCGCGCAAAGGTCGGCTGCGTCCGCTGGTTGCGCAAAAGGGCGCTCCACTTGTTGGCGAAGAACTCCGCATACTCGGGGCTGTCCAGTAGCACATCGATCTTCGCTGCGCGTTTGTTTGCGTCTTGGGAGGCGAGGAAGTCCTTGAGTTCGGCTGCATTGGGCAGACGTCCAGTGATGTCCAAAGTGACACGCCGGAGGAAGGTGGCGTCGTCTGCCATCTCTGATGCTGGCATCCCGATGGTCTTTAATTTTGCATGGACAAGTTCATCGATGTAGTTGCGAACCGGCGGCAGCTTATCCACGGGCGCACCCAATGGGATGGTGGCGCGGAAGGTGGCCACCTTTCCTTGGTAACGCACCATCACGGCCACATCACCTGGGAGATCAAAGAGTTGCACATGGCCGGTCTCGCTCGTCTCCGCCATGGCCTTTTCATTTGCCTCATAGAGCGCCCTGCGGGTCACGTCGCGAGTGGAGCCATCGGAGTAATGGGCGGTGACTTTCAATTGCTGATCCCCCTTCAGCGGCAGCGTGCGCACTGGAGGATCGACGCTGATGCTCACCATCTTAGGGTCCGTGTCCTTGCCGTATGGCATGCCTTCTTTGATCCAGCGGACAAGGTCTTGATAGTCTTCTGAATTGGGATCGAGTTTCTTCCCGCCGCCGTGGGGCACCTGGGCGGTGCCCTTCGTCAGCAGCAGGCTTTGCTCTGGTGCCGCAGGGAAGACGCGGCGTCCGCGGGCCTCCTCCACGATGTGCTCATAATCTTCCTGCGGTTCAAAGCCCAGCAGGGAGAGCTTAAAGCCGTTCTGTCCGCTGGCCTTGCCATGGCAACCACCAGAGTTGCAACTGCCCTTGGTTAAAATGGGCACGATGTCGTTGGCGAAGTTCAACGACCGCGGGGCTTCTGCAGCAGTGCAGAGCGAGGCGGATAGAATCGCAGCAGAGGTGGCAAGGGTGCGTAAGTTCATAGAGAAACGATTTTGAAACCTACGGGACCAGATGAGCCATGCTTCCAGCCCAGGTGAAAAATTTGCGGCCTCGTCTGGATTCACAGTCTTATCGCGGGATGCGGAGTTGATGAGGAACTAGGTCTCGCAGATCGATAGGCAGCGCGACGAACTGATTTTTGGCTTTTGTCCCTAAAGATGCTTGCCAAGTCTCTCACCGCTTCTCTATGCTTTGATTCAATCAGCTCTGCACCCCGCCACCATGAATCTGCAAATTCAATGTCCCTTCTGCCGGATCGTCATCGCCGTCGAGCAACAGTTCATGGGTCATACAGTGCAGTGCCCTGGATGTAGGCAGTTGTTGGTTGTTGGCGCCGCACCTGTCCCGGCACCCGTGGTGC
>CAZCAL010000176.1:0-430 GCA_964496625.1 uncultured Verrucomicrobiaceae bacterium
CACCAGCCACCCCAAAGCCACTGCCGCCCATTACGTCCAGTCCTTGCGCCGTCGGGTGCAGCTTGACCCCCGGCGCATCACCCAGGTCATTCTCGAAGGTTCAGAGCATCTTCGCGACGCAAAAAAAGAAGATCTCAGCCCCTTCATCCGCTGGCTCGTGGAGGAAAGGCAATTTGGCCAAGTCGTGTCCATGCTCACGCCAGACCAAGCCAAGGAATACCTCCCCATCCTGCAAAATTACCTCACGTCACTCACGATGCTGGGCCGCTTTGACGAACTGGAGAAGCTGATCAAAGCCCCAGAAGTTCAGGCCAAGCTCAGCTCCGGCACCAAGGCATTTTACAACATGCACCTTGCCTTCGTCACTCGCAAACCGGTTGAAGACATGCGCAAGGCAATGAAGACCGCCATCACGGCGGCAGAGATCGAA
>CAZCAL010000176.1:440-859 GCA_964496625.1 uncultured Verrucomicrobiaceae bacterium
GGCGGAACAGCCCCGAATCGTAGGTGCCGACCCAGAACTCCTCCTCGCCATCGGAAAATATGCGGAATCGAGCCATCAGAGCGACTTGGCAGAACAGGCCTATCGAACTGCCACCCAGTCGCGGCGCACCCGTGTCATGCTCCCCGGCGTCGAGGGACTCGTGCGGGCGTGCGAGATGAGTGGCAACACCGAAGGGCTCATGCAGGCAACCATTGATGCCCTCAAAGTCATGCCGGAAAATCAGGGCTATCAAGAGCGCAACATTTACGCATCCCTCCTCACCGGACGCGAAATCGAACTCTCCCTCAATCGCACGCTGACACTTCTCGAAGCCCGCCAAGACGACCCACAGCGCAACCTTTATGCCGCGCTTGCCTACTATCGCCTCTCCGACATGAAAGAGGCGGTGAAATACGTGC
>CAZCAL010000176.1:869-6978 GCA_964496625.1 uncultured Verrucomicrobiaceae bacterium
GGCAGACTTCAGCAAACTCAACCCCGGGCAGATGGCAGTCTTTTCAGGGATCGTCCGCGCGGCAGGATACAACGCTGATGCACAAAAACTCGTCCGTCGGATCGCTGCGGATGCGGCCATGCTGCCGGAAGAACGGGCATTTTACGACCGAGCAAACCGATAATCGGAGCGCATTTTGGCGAAGAATGGAGTCGGTGCAGCGTTTACTACGCCCCCAAAATCATGCTCATGCGCAGTCTCCCACTTCTCCTTATTGCCGCCCTCAGCGTCCCACTCACCGCAGCGGAAAAACCTCTCCATGCGCTGCTCATCACCGGAGGTTGCTGCCACGATTACACCAATCAGCACGAGATCCTGTCCAAAGGGATCCAAGCCCGCGCCAACGTGCAGGTCGATGTGATCTGGACGGATGATAAATCCACCAATCCTCCCCTGCCCATCTATGACAATCCAGACTGGGCGAAAGGATACGATGTCATTATCCATGACGAATGCGCTGCGGGAAATAACAACAAAGAAGTCCTCACCCGCATCCTCGACGCGCACAAGACCATCCCCTCACTGCATCTGCACTGCGCCATGCACAGCTTCCGCACAGGGGAAGATCGCTGGTTCAAACACCTCGGCCTGCAATCCGCCTCGCACGGACCGCAGGAACCCATCGCCATCACCTTCGTCGATGAAAAGCACCCGATTACCTCGGGGATGGCGGATTGGACGACGATCAAAGAAGAACTCTACAACAACGTCAACCTCTTCGACGCCCACCCTCTGGCGATGGGGCGCCAAATGGTGAAAGGCAAAGCCGTAGATTATGTCGTCGCCTGGACCAATGAAAAAGTTGGCGCGCGCAGCTTCAGCACCACCATCGGTCACAACAACGAAACCGTCGCCGATGCCCGCTACCTTGACCTTGTCACCCGCGGACTTCTCTGGGCCTGCGATAAACTCACGCCCGAGTACCAAAAGCCCTTCACCGGCCAGAACAAGGTCACCTTTGTCAAAGCCAACGCCCCCGTCGCAGCACCCGCACCGCCCGCGCCACCGAAGAATGCGATGGCCGTCAAGACCACTGCCAGCAGCGAAGAAACAGGCAAAAACAATTTCGCCTGGCGGGCAGTCGATGGCGATCCGGCCACACGCTGGTGCGCCAACGGCCCGACCTATCCACAATGGCTACAGCTCGAACTCGAAAAGCCGAAGACACTCACCGGCATCGAAACCACCTGGGAAAACAACGGCGTCTATCAGTATAAAATCGAAGGCAGTACCGACGGCAAGACCTGGATCACGCTAGCCGATGGCAGCACCAACGACAAGCCAGCGCCCTACAAGCACGAGATCGCTAAAGCAGACGGCATCCGGTTTGTGAAGATCCATGCGCTCGGCAAGCACGGCGGCGGATGGGCAAGCATTCGCGAAGTCCTGCTCAAAGGACCCGACATTAAAGCCATTGCGCCACTCGCAGCACAGACCTCCGCTGGCGCATTTGCCAGTCAAGGCAACATCACTCCTGCGATCGTAAAACTCACCCCAGAGCAGGAAGCAGCCATCCTCAAGGACGTGAAAGTTCCAGACGGCTTTGACCTCACCCTCTTCGCCAACAGCGCCGCAGCGAACTACCCCGTCTATGTCTCCGCCGCACCCAATGGCGACCTCTATGTCTCCAGCGATGGCAATGGCTCGCTGGGCCGCAATCCAAAGCGTGGACGCATCCTGCGCCTCCGTGATACGGATGGAGATGGACGCGCCGATGAGGTGAAGGAGTTTGTCAAAGATGTCGATTCCCCTCGTGGCCTCGTTTGGGATCATGACCGAGTCTATCTCATTCATCCGCCAGATATCAGCGTGTATATCGATCACAATGGCGACGGCGTTGCAGACGAAGCGAAGACTCTCATCAAAGGCATCGCTTTTGGTTTCGCGGATCGTCCAGCGGATCACACCACCAACGGGCTCAGTCTCGGCATTGACGGCTGGCTCTATATCGCTGGTGGTGATTTTGGATTCATGGACGCCGTCGGCACCGATGGGAAGCACCTCCAGCATCGTGGTGGCGGCGTCATCCGCTTCCGGCCTGATGGCACAGGTCTAGAGATCTTCGCGGACGGCACCCGCAACATCCTCGGCACCCCCATCAGTCCGCTGCTCGATATTTTTGCTCGCGACAATACCAACGACGGCGGTGGCTGGGACGTTCGCTTTCACCACTTCACCGGACTCGAGGATCACGGCTATCCGCGCATGTATAAAAACTTCGGCGAAGAGCACATCCAACCGCTCGCAGATTACGGCGGCGGTTCCGGCTGTGGCTCTGTCTATCTCAGTGAACCTGGATTTCCCTCAGAGTGGAACAACGCGCCGATGACCTGCGACTGGGGCACTGGTGCTCTCTGGAAGCACACTGTCGAACCCAAAGGTGCCACCTTCATCGAGGCCAAACCACCCGAAAAGTTCATCGGCATGACCCGCCCTACCGACGCTGATGTCGATGGCCTCAGCCACGTTTATCAGGCCAGTTGGAAGGGCGCTACCTTCAATTGGGAAGGCCCAGATGTCGGCTACATCGTGCGCGTCTCCCCCAAAGGCTACCAACCCGCTGCGCTGCCAGACTTCGACAAAAGCAGTGATGCAGACTTGATCAAGATTCTCGAATCCCCAAGCCAAGTCCGCACGATGGAAGCCCAGCGCACCCTCTTGCGGCGCGCAGCCAATCCAGAGACCATCCAGGCCTTGTTAGCGCTCGCCGCAGACGGCAGCAAAGCGCTGCCTGCCCGCGTCGCAGCTCTCTATGCGATTACTCAACGTGCCGATGTGTCGTCACACCTCGCCGCCATCACGCCTTTAGCCGATGATGCTAAGCTGCAACGTTTTGTCCTCCGCGCCCTTGGGGACGCGGGGCAAGCTGCCGCATCCAAAGCGCTCTTCGTCACCGGGCTAAAGAGCAGCAATCCACGCACCCGCCTGGAGGCAGTCATCGCCACCACGCGACTTCGATTGAACGATCTCGCCCCTCAAATCGCTGACTCCCTGGGCAATGCAGATCCAGTGATCGCTCACACAGCTTTCCGCGCTCTCGCGCAATTGAATGCGTACGCAGCCTGCTTCGCCGTTGTGGACAACTACGATGCCCCAGCAGCGCAGCGCACCGGTGCCATGCGCGCCCTGATGCGCATGCACAACCCGCAGGTGGTGCAGGGCGTGCTGGATCGCCTCGCCAAAGAAACCGGCACCGAGGAGCGCAAGGGTTTGCTCAGCGTACTCTGCCGTCTGCACTTCGTCGATGGCACATGGCAGGGTGACTCCTGGGGCACACGTCCAGACACTCGCGGCCCGTATTACCAGCCTGACCCCTGGGCCGAGACTCCAAAAATTGCCGCTGCATTGAAGCAAATTCTTGCCGCGGCAGCGCCCGACGAAGCTGCTTATTTGGTCGCGGAAATGAACCGCAATCGCATCCAATCGAGCGACGCCCTCGATCGCATCATCGCCCTTGCGGCCAAAGACCCCAAACTCGCACCGGACGCCGTCGCACAGATTGCCGTCAGCGAAAACATCCCTGCCGCAGGCATCCCCATCTTGATTGAGGCAGCCAATGATCCCAATGCAAAACCCGCCACCCTCGCCCAAGCCATCACCGCACTGGCCCAAACAGATAGTGCGCCAGGCGCCAGCGCCATGCTGAACGCCCTCGTCGTGCTCGATCAAGTCAAAGGCTCCGGCAAAGAGCAGGATGCCGGACGCAGCGCCTTCCTCAGTGCACCCAAGTTGGAAAACATCCATCAAGCACTCGAAGCCGAAGCCGCAAAGGTCGGCACGCCCACGGCGGCTTGGGCAGAGGCCGGCCTGCTGGCACTTGCCGCCCGCACCACAGGTAGCCCCGAGGCCAAAGAAATGTCCCAAAAAGCGCTCGAAGCGGGCTGGGCAGACCCAAAACGCCGGGCACAGATCATCCGCGCCGCAGGCAAGACCAAGAGCCACGTCATCGACGATAAAATCATCGCCGCCGCACAGGACCCAGATAAAGATGTCGCCAACGCAGCCAAAGGTGCAATTGGCGCTTTGAAGCTTAAGCCCAGGGAGCCCGATACCACACCGAAGGTCGGCACACTGAAAGTCGAAGACGCCATCGCCGCCGTCCTGAAGACCAAAGGAGACATCGCCCTGGGTGAACAACTCTTCACTCGCGCCACCTGCATCGCCTGCCACACGACCTCGCAGAATCAGCCGCAAAAAGGCCCTTACCTCGGCAACATCGCTCAGACTTACAAGCGCCCTGATCTTGCCCAAAACATCCTCGATCCCAACAAGACGATTGCGCAAGGCTTTGCCAGCGAACTCGTCACCCTGAAGGATGGCACCCAGCAGATGGGCTTCATCACGCTGGAGGCAGCCACGGAGATCAAGCTGCGCAACATCGCTGCGCAAGAGTTCACCTTTAAAACAGCCGACATCAAAGAGCGCCTCAAGTTGCCAACGTCCATCATGCCGCCCGGATTGATGACAAACTTCACTGTCTTCGAGTTCGCCTCTTTAGTCGACTATCTAGAATCGCTTTCCAAAAAGTAATCGATCCGGTATTCTCGGGCACCTTAACTCCATTCTCCCATGCTCAAGCTCATCCTTCCATTGATCACCCTCGGCAGTGTCGTCGCACTCGCCCTCTCGCCTCCGGCCAAAATCAAGGTCCTCATCGTCGATGGCCAAAACAACCATCAGTGGGCCATCACCACACCCGTGCTCAAAGACGTGCTGGAAAGCAGCGGAGCCTTCTCCGTGGAAGTAAGCACCACGCCGCCGAAGGGCTCGCCAGCGGAAGCATGGAGTGGCTGGAGTCCCAAATTCAGCGATTACGGGGCTATCGTCAGCAACTACAACGGTGAGCCTTGGCCAGAAGCTGTCCGCAAAGGTCTGGAGCAGTATGTAGCCGCTGGCGGCGGTTTTGTCTCCGTGCACGCAGCCAACAATTCCTTCCCAGAGTGGACGGAATACAACAAGATGATCGGCGTCGGTGGTTGGGGTGGTCGCAATGAAAAATCCGGCCCTTGGCTGTATGCAAAAGACGGCAAACTCTTCCGCGATCCCGTCGCCGGGAACGGTGGTGCACACGGCGCGCAGCACGAGTTCTTGGTCGAAATCCAGAATACGGATCACCCGATCACGCGCGGTCTTCCCAAGCAGTGGATGCACTGCAAAGACGAACTGTACAGCCGCCTGCGCGGCCCGGCGGAGAACATCCAAATCCTCTCCGCCTCCAAGTCAGACCTCACTGCGGAACTTGAGCCCAACCTGATGGTCATCGATTACGGCAAGGGTCGCGTCTTCCACACCACGCTCGGTCATGCCGACTACTCCATGCTCGATCGCGGATTTTACGAGACCCTCCAGCGCGGTGTCGAATGGGCCGCCACTGGCGACTGCGTAGCGACAGCCGAAGTCCCCGCCGACTTCCCCACCGCAGAAAAAGTCAGCCTAGTGCCGCTCGAAGGCCACCCCATGCAGACGCCTCCTGCTCCCAAGAAGTAGGCAGGAAGGCCTTCCGCATCGAGCAGTAGTCCATAGCTTCGCCGCCACGTCTCGGCGGCGCAGCTTGGCTCAAGCAATCTTCCCCTGCGGGACATGCTCCCCGCGCACCAGGTCTTCAAGCGTCTGGCGCTCGCGCACCACATGGGCGTCGGCACCATCCACCAGAATCTCGGCGACGAGAGGTCGGCTGTTGTAGTTCGACGCCATCGTGAAGCCATAGGCACCCGCGCTCATGACGGCCAAGAGATCGCCTTCTTTGACGACCGGAATCTCGCGGTCTTGGGCGAGGAAGTCTCCAGTCTCACAGATCGGGCCGACCACATCGACCTTTTCTGTGTCCTTACCGGTAGGCTTTTTCACTGGCACGATCTGGTGCCAGCCCTCGTAGAGAGTCGGGCGGATCAGATCATTCATGCCAGCATCCACAATTTTGAAAGTCTTGGCACCCCCGCGTTTTTCATACATCACGCGAGTGATGAGAATGCCTGCGTTACCGACAAGGAAACGCCCAGGCTCCATGAGGATCCGTAGCCCCAAAGGCTCCAGCAGTGGCACCACCGCATCAGCGTAGCTTTGGATCGTC
>CAZCAL010000176.1:6988-8799 GCA_964496625.1 uncultured Verrucomicrobiaceae bacterium
GAAGCGCAGGCCGTGCTTCGCCTTCATCTCTGCCACCAGTGGCGTCACTTTTTTGACGGCCTCAATGAAGGGCTCCACACTCGTCAATTGGGACCCGATGTGCATCTGCAAGCCCTTGATTTCAAGGTGCGGGCACTCTTTTGAAATCCAGTCATACACCGCCGGGATGCGTTCAAAATCGATGCCAAACTTGTTTTCGCTCTTGCCCGTCGTGATCTTGGCGTGGGTCTTCGCATCCACATTCGGATTCACCCGCACCGCGACTGGCGCGGTCTTGCCGATGGAACCCGCCACCTCGTTGATGTAGCGCAGTTCAGCCTCGGACTCCGCATTGAAGCAGTAGATCCCTTCATTCAGAGCATAGACGATTTCTTCCCGGCTCTTGCCAACCCCTGCAAACGTACACTTTGAGGCCAACCCGCCTGCCCTGAGCACACGGAAAAGTTCTCCGCCAGAAACAATGTCAAAACCGCCTCCCAGTTGGGCGACCGTGTTCAGCACTGCCAGATTGGAGTTTGCCTTCACCGCGTAGCAGATCAGGTGATCCAGCCTACTGACGGCCTGATCCAGACGCGTGAGGTGATCGCTGATCGTGGCTTTACTATAGACATAGAGCGGCGTGCCATGACGCTCCGCCAGAGTCTGGAGGTCCACATTTTCAGCGTGCAAACGGCCTTGGAGGTATCGGAAACTGTGCATAAAGGTCCGCTAGATACGCCGGATTTCATTCCGCGCAACTGCCGCCTGAGGTCCATATTCGGGACCATAGGTTAGGTCATCACGATTTATGAATCTACGCCGATGGAATAGTGGAGTGCTGGAGGATTGGAAATACAACACTCCATCACGACGAGGGAGAGCAATCAGAAAAGCTGACCAGGCCGGGTATGTCTCGGCTATTGGCGGATGGCGATGTACGACTTGGGGATGATCCAAACCATGCGTTCGACGCGAATTTCGCAGTCTGGGAAGAGTCGAGTCATCTCACCTTTGGTCAGGAGTCGAGTGGTATCCACCATCTCATCGACTTGTGCAGGCGTCGGACGCGCGATCCAGCCCCAGGGCGTGAACCAGCGAAGAATGCGCCGCCGGACTTCCTTGGGCAAATAGTGAACCAATGGGGCTAAATAGTGGGGCTCAATAGGGCACTCATACGCTGGAGTTTGCACCCAAAGCCGCCTACCTACCCGCCGCACTTCCGCCGCAAACGCCTGCTGATCTTCCCAAGTGCCAACGTGCTCAATGACGCTATTGGAAAAAACCACCTCATACTCACCGTCCGCATACTCCGGCATCGCACAGCCATTGCCAATTCGAGTGCTGATGTGATGCAAAGGTGCAGCGCCCTCGTCCCACTCGATCGGGTGGATGTTGAGGCAGTGGATCGCATCCGCCACCGGTTCATAAGGGGTCCAGTAGGCCGGATATCCACCGACATCCAACATCAAAGCAATCCGCCGCGCAATCCCTGCTTCTTGATCGCCCCTCCCTGCGACCATCACGTCACAGAAAAGTTGCTGTCGCTTCGCCCTCCAGACTTTGAAAATTCGGCTGAAAATGCGGTGAATCAGGGGTTCCATGGTAATATCGGCTGCGACGATGTATTCAGAGAGATCTCTTTAACGCCATCCTCTGACGCACACTGAAGAAATCACCCGTTACGGTCGCCGTGAAACACCGTTTTGCAACGTACATCTAGGCAATTACTCATCCCCCCCTACCTATTCTGGACGAATCCAGCCATTCTTCCGAAACACATTATTCAGCGCTGCGCCGGAATCCGGCGCGTAGGAGGCAGGCTTCAGCGGCAC
>CAZCAL010000177.1:0-8778 GCA_964496625.1 uncultured Verrucomicrobiaceae bacterium
GGCATGAGTCGATGAAAACTCGCGGACACGGGGGCGGCATCGCGCCGGGCGAGTGGGCATCCCTGGAAGAATGGACGGCGCAGAAGCCGGGCTGGGAATGGCTTTACCCGATCATCGATACAAACAAAGACGGGAGGATCTCCATCGATGAGCACGGTGCGTTTCAGGAGTATAAGAATCAGCATCCCGATTGGCAGAAAGAGCTGAAGGCTGGGGCCGCGAAGTGAGGCAAGAGAATGCAGGCGATGTAAGTGGCCACGGCTGTCTTCACCTGCTGGATGGAGGTTCCGATTTGAATCTGCAAGAAGTGGCGGCGGGGGGCTCGATCATCCACGCCCAGCCGCCGAAATTCGTAGTCGAGGGCAAGCTATTGAGACGACTCATTCTTGGGATGTTTCAGCGTCGTCTCAGTCGCGTCGACCTCACAGTGGCCAACTACAATTTGACCGAAGCCTGCAACTCTTGATCTGGCGATCACGCCTGCGAGGACGGGGCCGCTCCGGCTTCCTCCGTCTGCAAGGATGCATGCCCCTCACCCGTTTTACTTCACCCCATTATGCGCCGCGCCCTCGCCCTTGAACGTCTCCAGCTCACCACCCGTCGCCAGTTTTTGAACAGCGCCGGGCAATTGAGTTTGGGGGCAATTGCTCTGAATGCGATGGCTGCGGAGAATGCCACTGCGAGCAATGCCGTCAATCCATTGGCGATGAAGCAGCCGAGGTTTCCGGCGAAGGCGAAGCGGGTGATTTACCTCCACATGTCGGGCGCTCCACCCCATCTGGATCTTTTTGATTACAAGCCGGAGTTGGTGAAACGCGATGGGCAGGACTGCCCGGACAGCTTCCTCAAGGGACGGCGCTTTGCCTTCACGACTGGGGTGCCAAAGCTGATGGGCACGCCGCGCACGTTTAAGCAATACGGCAAAGCCGGGATGTGGATGAGCGATGCGGTGCCGCACTTTCATACCATTGCGGATGAGATCACGATGGTGCGGTCCATGCACACGGATCAATTCAATCATGCGCCTGCGGAACTGCTGCTCTTTACAGGTCATGCACGGCAGGGCCGCCCATCGATGGGCTCCTGGGCGACGTATGGCCTGGGCACGGAAAACCAGGATCTGCCTGGGTTTGTGGTCCTCATTTCCAGTGGCACGCAGCCGAGCGGTGGGCAGGGCTGCTGGGGCAGCGGATTCATTCCTTCCGTCTATCAAGGCGTGCAGTGTCGCAGCAAGGGAGACCCCATCCTTTTCGTGGGAGATCCTCCGGGGATGTCCCGAGATCTGCGCCGCAAGACGCTGGACGCGCTGAAGGAATTAAATCAGCTCCAAGAGGCGGAACTGGGCAATGCAGAGACGGCCACCCGCATCGCGCAATACGAACTGGCGTATCGTATGCAGGCGAGCGTCCCCGAGGTGATGGACATCTCCAAGGAACCGAAAGACGTGATCGAGGCCTACGGAGCGAAACCCGGTGAGGCGAGTTTTGCAAACAACTGCCTGCTGGCGAGGCGACTGGTGGAACAGGGCGTCCGCTTTGTGAACCTCTTTGACTGGGGCTGGGATTTCCACGGCACGGCTGAAGCCACTGGCATCACGACAGGTCTGACGAAGAAGATGTCAGAGACTGACAAACCGGTGGCGGCGCTGATCAAGGACCTGAAGCAGCGGGGACTCCTGGAGGATACGCTGGTGGTCTGGGGCGGTGAATTTGGGCGCACGCCCTTCCGTGAGGGGCGCACTGCTGCCAGCAAAGTACTCGGCCGCGATCACTACCCAGACTGCTACACGATGTTTATGGCAGGTGGCGGGGTAAAGGCTGGATTTGACTACGGCCTGACGGATGAATTGGGCTTTGGCATCGCGGAAAATGAGGTGCATGTCCATGATCTACAGGCCACCATCATGCAACTCCTGGGCTTTGATCACGAGCGTCTAACGTATCGCTTCCAAGGGCGCGACTACCGACTAACGGACATCCACGGGATGGTAGTCAAAGAGTTGATCGCCTGATAGCCTGCTGGACAGTTGCGGACGCTGTGGTAGGTCCATGGAATGACAAAGAATCAGGTTCACGAATGGCACGAGCGCCGGGAAGACGGCAAGAAGCTGTATTACCGCGGCTACTGGAACTCCCGCGAGTGGCGCATGGGCATCTTAGAGCCTGAAATCGAAGGCTGGCAGCCTGTCGAGGTGCCAACACCAGAAATGTGGCTGGCACTGAGAGACGTACTCTTCCGCAAATACCAACGCAAACGCGTGCCTCATAAAATGGTGCTACGCGTGGATGCGATCCTAGCTGGCTTTGGCATCACCGCCCCCAATGGCACGCCTCCCGCATCTGAACTGCCGGAGGATGAGGACGATTAATCTTCCCCGGTAGCAGCGGATTTATTCAGCATGGCGGCGACGGCGGGGTGGCGGATCTTTCGCATCGCGGTGATGGCATAAAAACTGAGCTGGCACTCATCGGCCGCACCCACAACCTCAAAGCCGTAGCGATCCCTGACGCCCTCAACCTCCAGATTCGGAACGGCAACGAGTCCGACGCCGTCAAAAGCAACCGCCTTTTGCATGGCGCTATCGTCGCACTCTGCTGTAGCGCGCGGTTGCAGATTGCGGTCATGAAACCACTTCTCCAGCGCCATCCGCATCGCCGTCCCCAGGCCGGGGAGCACCATGGGTGCCTGATTGAGGGATTGTGGATAACCACGCCGATGTTTGGCAGCGAGATTTGGGATCGCTAAAAAGCTGACACCACTGGTGGTGAGTTTTTGGCTGTAGGCAGGCGGGTTGAGATGGGCCGGAGCAGGCTCGTCCGACAAGATGATGTCCAACCGGAAGGAGGTGAGCTGCTCCAAAAGCAGCGAAACCTTGCCCTCCCGACAGGTGAGCCGAACCGGCTGCGGCAGATGCAGCGCGGGTCGGATGAGTGACCAGGCAAGGAGCTTTGGCAACGTATCTGCGACGCCGACAGCGAGTGAAAGCCCCGCCACAGACGGCCCTGCACTGGACTTCTCTACCAATTCGGACCCGAGCGCAAAGATCTGCTCCGCATAGTCAAACGTTCTCCTCCCGGCCTCTGTCAGCACCAGCTTTCCACCGACCTTTTGGAAGAGGGCGGTATCAAGAGACTCCTCCAGAAGCTTGATCTGCTCTGACAAAGTCGGTTGGGCAATCCGCCAGCGCTGGGACGCGGCCTTCAGGGAGCCAGCCTTGGCCGTAACCCAAAAGCTGCGGAGGTGGTTAAAATTCGGGAAATGCATGCAGCAATCAATACGTCAGTGAAGCAGATCAGACTTCGGATTTTCCGAACCCATGTTTCGCTTCTCCGTTATCGTCAAAATCGCTGAACATGGCATTTTAAGGAACTTCAAACCCAAACAAACTGATATTCCCAATGAAAACCATTCTTCGCTTTTACCGTCTCGCCGACACTGCAAAAAACCGCAACATCGTCGCGAGGGAGTTGGAGCCTATCGTCGCCGAACTACCCGTTGATAAAGCCACCGTGACGGTGGATATGGCGGATGATTCTGGCGACCGCTACGAGGCCTCTGTACATCTGGAGGTTCCGGGCCCTGATATCCACGCCTCTGCGAAAGACTACACGGTGCAGGCAGCGTGGCGCAAGATCGCGAGGCAGATCAAAGATGAACTGAAGCGGCGGCTGAATAAGCGCCAGAGTGAAAGATCGCGCCCGCGCCTCTCCGCAGCACAGAACCGCGCCTAACTTGAATCACAGACGTATCTACCATTTAAAAATAACCCAATTCGAATCCATCTATGACCTTGTTCATTATCATCATTATTGCCACCATGGCGCTCTCTGGCTGGGCCTCCTGGCGGGTCCGAAGCGCCTACAATCGATACAGCCAAGTGCCAACTCTCTCCGGCCTCAATGGTGCCCAGACTGCGGCGGCCATCTTGCGGGAGGAGGGCATCCACGATGTGGAGATCGCCGAACAGCCGGGTCACCTCACGGATCACTATGATCCGATGAACAAGCGCTTGGTGCTCAGCTCTGAAAACTATCACGGCCAGTCCGCTGCAGCCATTGGCGTCGCAGCCCATGAATGCGGCCATGCCATCCAGCACAAGGTGGCCTACGCGCCACTGAACATGCGTATGGCAGCGGTTGGCATCACGAACTTCGCCAGTCAGATCGTGATGTGGGGTCCCCTGATTTTCATGGCCACTGGCCTAGTGCGTCCCTACACAGGTCTCACGATTATGGCGATCGCCTTCGGTGTATTGATGGTCTTCCAGCTCATCACGTTGCCCGTCGAATTCGATGCAACACGCCGGGCGAAGTTGGCATTGAGCAACATGGGCATCATTCGTCGAGGCCCAGAAAGCATAGCGGTGGAAAAGATGCTTGGTGCGGCGGGGTTCACCTATGTCGCAGCGTTCATCACCACGCTGGCCTCTTTCCTCTATTATGCCCTGCCCCTGCTAACGGGCCGCAGCAGCGACGATTAATACCATGAAGGGGGTGCTTCCTACTTGACCGGATGCGTCCGTGTGATTCAAGTGCCGCGAATCCACGGACCTAACCCTCAATCAATCAAGGAGCACCCTCTCATGCGCTGGCAAGATCGCGAACAAAGCACAAACGTTGAAGATCGCCGTGGGGCAAAGCCCGCCAAGATGGCCATGGGAGGCGGGGTTGGCATGATCCTGATGCTGGTGGTGATGTATTTTATGGGGGCCGACCCGAAGGCGCTCTTAGATATGGCGATGCAGGGCGGGGAGCAGCAGGAATCTGCCCCTGCCATCCCTGGACAGGAACAAAACGACGAGATGAAGCAATTCGTCTCCGTCGTGCTGGCAGACACCGAGAAGGTCTGGAACCAGCAGTTTCAAAAAATGGGAGAGCGCTACACGGAGCCAAGGCTGGTAATGTTCACGGGTCAGGTTCGCTCCGCCTGCGGAATGGCTAGCGCTGCGACGGGGCCGTTTTACTGCCCCGGCGACCAGCAGGTGTACATCGATTTGGCATTTTTTGACGAGTTGAAGCAGCGCTTCAAGGCACCGGGCGATTTTGCGCAGGCCTACGTCATCGCCCATGAGATCGGGCACCACGTGCAGAAACTGCTGGGCATCACGGATCAGGTGGATGCAATGCGCGGACGGATCAGCGAAGAGGAATACAACCGGCTCTCCGTAAGGCTGGAACTACAGGCGGACTTTCTTGCTGGCATGTGGGCTCACCACGCAGACAAGCAGTGGCACATCCTGGAACGCGGGGATCTGGAGGAGGCGCTCAATGCAGCCACAGCCATCGGCGATGACCGCCTGCAAAAACAGGCTCAAGGTTACGTGGTGCCAGAAAGTTTCACGCACGGGACAAGCGCCCAGCGCGTGCGCTGGTTCCGCAAGGGGCTTGAGACGGGCGACTTCGCCCAAGGAGATACTTTCAAGGCGAAGGATCTATAACTCCCGCCGTCAGTTTCACTTGCCGCTTTTGGCTCCATCCTTGGCCTTCTGCGCTCGCAATTCGGAGCGAGGAACCGGCTCTGTGCGGAGTGTCGTTTGCGTCTTCCACCAGGCCTCAATGGCGGGGATGTCAAACAACCGGAAGGTATGATCCGTGTTCTGCTCAAAGCTTAACTGGGCCTCTTTGGCGACGTCGAGAGATGGATCTTCCTTCAAAACCTTCAAGAGCAGCTCACCCACTTCAAAACTGCGCCGACCACCCATCAGCCATGCGCTGCGGAGCCGCACGCGCCAGTCTTTGCTGGTATCGAGCATGAGTTCAGACACCTGCTTGGTGCTGAGATCACTCTCATCCCTCATCCCTGGGTCCTTATTGAATAATTCCGCCAGCGGCAGCCGATATTCAGGCTCGATCCGGTTGGTGCTCTGAAAGTGCGCGAGAACACGGAAATATTCAGCCTGAGCCGCATGCTTCATATCTGCCATCGCCGGATCGTTCATTGAATCAACGATGCGCTGGAGGGAGTCTCTACTGCCCGTGGCGATTGCGTCATCCGCCCAGCTTGAAAGTTTGTTGCGATCTTTGAGCAGACGAAGCTCATGAATAGCAGGCGTATCAGCAGCAGCTAGAAGCGTGGCGGATTCGTTGGTGCTGGCCTTGAGTCGAGCAGGGAGAGGCTCATCTGCAGCAGAGAGCGCGTCCGGCTTTCTCTCCATGGTGATGATAGAGGTCACCTTTTCCACGATCCCATCCATCTCAGACTGCGCCTTTGTTTGCTGCTCCCGGAGGGCATCCAATTGCCGCTGGAGATCCCCCACCTTGTCCCCCAGATCCGTAAGTGTGCGCAGAATTTCTGGTGGCACATCGACGGTCACCGGTTGAGCAACTGGCACTGCTGGCCTTGTGATGGTTATTCCCAACCGAGGCTCAATGGCTGTCTTGAAAAAGTAATAACCGCCGAAGACCACTCCCCCGACGAGGAGTAGGGTGACGACCAACATCAAAGCAAAGAGTCGCCCCGCATGGGTCGATTTACGCAAGTTCGATGGGCGGTTGCGTGCATCGGGTGCACCTGTCACGATGGCTTTGCGGCGTTCTCCGGCGAAGGCCTTATCATCTACATCGAGTCCAGTGAGCAACGGCTTGCGCACGAGTGGAGCCGTCTCGGATTGAGCGGTCGAACCACTCGGTTTGTCTGAAGATGAAGCCGCTTCTACGTCTGGCATGGAGGCATTACTAAACGTGGTTGCCAGCAGAATCAAACCAAGCCATTCTAAAAAGCCATGCCAACCACGACAAATTCAGACTCCAGGCCCTGCGAGCCTACCGCTGCGATGCAGCGTCAGGCGACCGGGTCAGTCGATCCGCGCTGGTATGCGCTGGGCGGTGGCGCGGTGGCTTTGGTGATTCTGTTTCTCCTCTGGCCATTTCAGCATTGGAGTGAAGAAGTTCGCACGTCCGTGCTGGGCGGTTGGTTCCGTTCCGTAGTGAGCCAGGAAGAGTGGCAGTTCTGTCTCATCGTGCCGTTTCTGGTCGGATTTTTGGTCTACTTAAAAAGAGCCTCCCTGCGAACACTGCCACTCGAAGGCGACTGGCGAGGCACCGGATTGATCCTGCTGGGGCTGGGGTTCTACTGGATGGGATACAAGGTGGATACTGGCTACCTGGGGTTCATCGCGGCGCACATGATCCTCGCAGGCCTGATCGTGCTGATCGGAGGCCTGCGATGGGCTCGTGCACTGTTTTTGCCTTGGGTGCTTCTGACGTTTATGTGGCCTATGTTTCCGTTGGAGGAAATGCTGGCATCCCCGCTGCGCCTCCTCACTGCCAAAGTGGCCGCAAAGTTCCTGAACATCGTCGGAGTGGGCACCGTGACGGAGGGTACATCGCTCTTTTCCGCCCCTGATTTGACGGTAGGCTTGGAACAAGGAGATCGGTTTCGACTCAATGTGGAGGCTCCCTGCAGCGGTATCCGCTCCCTGTTTTCGCTGCTTATGATTGCACTGTTTTACGGAGCCATGGCCTTGCGGCAGCCAAAACAGCGCTTGATCCTCTTTCTATCCGCGGTGCCTCTGGCCATGCTGGGGAATTTTGTGAGGATGATCCTACTGGTGCTTGGGAGCTTGTGGTTTGGTTCGGAATTTGCCGTGGGGCGCAATATCGACGGACACCAGGAAATGAGCGGCTTTCACAGCATCGCAGGTTACGCCGTGTTCGCGGTCGCCCTGGGCGGCATGTTCGCGGTTTGCAGCTACTTTGAGGGCAAACACTGGAAAAAGGTGGCCAAAAAAATGGCCCCGAACGCCAAAAAAGAAAACGGATCCCTGCTACCAAAGGCAAAACGAACCTGGGCGCAGATTGGAGCCGGAATTGCGATGGCAGGAGCCGGTGTCGGATTGTGTGCGGCGACGACGGTTCAACTCGTGCTGTCTCCGCCAGGTGTGGTTCGCACTCTGCCACTGCAATTCAAAGACTACCAGGGCATGGAACAAGGGATGACATTGCAGGAAAAGAAGGTCTTGGCAGAGGGTGTCAAGATCGCCCGAAACGCCTATCTAGGACCCGGCGGGAGGCAGATCCTTGTGACCCTGATCACGAGTGGTCAGGGAAAACGAGAGCTGCACCGCCCAGAAGTTTGTCTGCCCGGCCAAGGCTGGAACATGGCGGAATCGACGCCGATAACGCTCAAACTCTCCGATGGTCGCGAGATCACCGCCACACTACTGCGTCTATTTTCTGATCGGGAAATCCAGCCTGGTGTGACCAAGCGAGTCCGGGCGATGAACATCTACTGGTATGTCGGCTCTGACGGCACCACGAGCCCAGATTATTACGATCACATCCGCCTCAGCTACATGGATGCGATCTTTCGCAACATCAATCATCGGTGGTCGATGGCTTCTGTCTTTGCCCCGATCATCGAAACTCCAGGCGCAGATTCAAATCCCTTCGCTGAGATAGGAGTGATCGAAGAGGTGAAGAACTTCATCCAAGAATTGGCTCCGCACTTCATGGTCACAGCGGACTCCAGTGCACCTGCGCCGTAAGTTCAGCGTGCACGGGCCAAAAAAGCGGCCTCTTCATCCAGGAGGAGCACCGCCGGAATCTGCTCTGCCAACTCGTAAGCCATGCCAACTTGTCCCGTCATGGAGAGCATCCCCGCGTGGACGGCTCGCAACCCCGCATCAAGACGATCCACGTCTGTGAGAGAGTGGAGTTCCTCCGCCATACGCTTCAGGTCGCCGAATCGACAAGCCTCCAGCGCACGCAAAAATGCGGTTGGCACCTGCCCTGGAGCGGTTCCCGCCGTGCTGGCAAAGCCTCCTTTGTCGTCAAGTGC
>CAZCAL010000178.1:0-8777 GCA_964496625.1 uncultured Verrucomicrobiaceae bacterium
TAGTCACCCTCGCACTGCGCAGCACCGGCCCCGCTCTGCATATCGCGATCAACGAAGCAACAGGTCAAGTCACTGACATTCGCAATCTCCTCGGCACGGGAAATGAAGGCACGCACCTTTTCAGTGGCATCTATGTCGTCAGTCCAGCCTTTCATGACTGGCTCACGCCCGGGAAAGTGGAGTCCGTCATTCCGATCTTTTTGAAGATGATCCAATCCGGCGCAAGGCTGGGAGGGATCGTGCTCGACGATGGTCAATGGTGGGATCTGGGGAATCGCACCACGTATCTAGAGGCCCACCGCATGCTAAAACAGCAGAGTGAAACCTTCCCCGCCTACGCCACAGGTGTGCCACCCGCAGCCGTCCATTCCGACGCGCGCATCGCAGCGGATGCTAGACTTACCGGCGTGAACGTCATCGGCCCAGGCGCGGAAATCGGTGCCGGCGCTGTACTGGAAGACTGCATCATTTGGCCGCAGGCACACGTCGCACCAGGGGCAAATTTGTGCCGCTGCATCGTGCGCTCTGGCATCTGCGCGGAAGGTTCCGCCGTCGATGCGGATTTGTAGTGCGGTTTACGCCGTTTGTGGCACAATCCCTTTCCCCTGATTTTGTGATGCCACCAGAGCACGAAGCCCTCATGATTCTTACCTGCCAGCGTTTCCCGCGTCTGGCGGGACTGCCGTGCACCGTCGATGCCATCGTCAAGGGTGGCTCGGACCGCCATTTCTTCCGCCTTGGTTGGCCTGGATCGACGGAGCCATCCATGATCCTCATGGTCTATACCCTCGCCAGAAGGGACAATCCCAAGTTCGTGCCTGCGACACGGCGCCTAGCCGCATTGGGTGTCCGAGTCCCCGCTATTGAGGACTTTGATGAAGACCGCCTCTGCATTTGGCTCCAGGATCTGGGCACGCAAGATCTTCAAAGCCTCCACAACGAACCCTGGGAGGTCCGCCGCCCTTATTATGAGGCTGTCCTCCGCGAAGCAGCGAAGATCCACTCCGTCACCGAGTCCCGACTCACCCCGGCGGACATCGCCGAGCTTGAGCCCCCCTTTGATGAGGCCCTCTATCAATGGGAGCAAGACTACTTCCTCAATCACTACGTGCGCGGCTACCTAGGGCACGATTTTCCAGGCACCGATACCCAGGAGATCGAGGATGCCTTGCGCAATCTCCGACGCAGCCTCGGAAAATTGCCACGCTGCTTGGTGCATCGCGATTTTCAAAGCCAGAACGTGATGCTCCGTGGCGATGAAACTTGGCTTGTCGACTACCAAGGATTGCGTCTGGGTCTGGCCGAATATGATTTGGCCTCCTTGCTGATGGATCCTTACGTCACCATCACCCGAACAGAGCGAGACGAATTACTCCGCTATTACGCCAACGCCCGCGGACTCGAATCCAAGACGCTGCAAAACAACTTCTACCTCTGCGCCGCACAACGCCTGATGCAGGCTCTCGGTGCTTATGCAAACCTCAGCCGCAACTTCGGCAAAAGTCACTTCCAGCAGCACATTCCGGCTGCAGTGAAGAGTCTGCAAATGGTGTGTAGCGAGTCAGACGCCCTCTCACCGCTGGCAGCGCTCCTGCCGTAAGCACCGCCTACCTCGCCACCGGAGCTTCGATGCCAAACAACGGCAGCGACTTTTGAACAGATTGATAAATGCCCCAGCCAAGCGGCACGATGATCCAGATCCAGGCGAAGAGGAGAGAGAGCGTTTTCATGACGGACTACGAGGATGAAGATTCGGCGAGATGATATTTTGCATCGACGGGACGCACCAGCAGATTCGCAATGAGGCCCACTATCAGCAGGCCCACCATCAGGTAAAAGGTCGAATTGTATGCCTGCTCTGGCGGCACACCCGCAGCCTTCTTCGCCGCTGAGATACGATCAACCAGTTGCGGACCGATGACCGCCGCCATGCTCCAAGCAGTGATCAATCTCCCGTGAATGGCTCCCACTTGATAGCTTCCGAAAAGATCCCGCAGATAAGCGGGCACTGTTGCAAAACCTCCGCCATACATGCTGATGATTAGCGTCGTGACGATGACGAACAGAAGCACACTCCCCTTCCCCTGCGTCCAAGGCACCGCCGCATAGAGCGCTGCACCCAACAGGAAATAGAGGCAGTAGATGCCCTTGCGCCCCGTGAGATCAGAAGCGGAAGACCACAAAAATCGCCCAGCTAAATTCGCAATCGACAGCAAGCCCACAAAACCAGCAGCTGCGGCAGGTGTCACCTTAAACATGTCCTGAATCATTGGCGATGCCTGTCCTAATACGCCGATGCCAGCACTCACATTCATGCACAGCACCGTCCATAGCAGCCAAAACTGCGGTGTCTTCCACGCGGTATCGACGGAGACATTCACCGTGCCCTCAGGTAAGCCGTGGGCAGCATGTGGCGTCCAACCCTGCGGCTTCCACCCGGCCGCGGGCACGCGAACGATCAATGCGCCGAAGAGCATCGAAATCGCATACAGCCCCGCCATGATCATCAGCGCCGTCTGTGATCCCACTGCATTCACATCCACGAGTCCTGGGGCGTAACTTTTCATCAACTCCTGGGCCAACGGTCCACCGATCAATGCTCCACCACCAAATCCCATGATCGCCATCCCCGTCGCCATGCCTGGACGATCTGGAAACCACTTCATCAAGGTGGATACCGGCGCGATGTATCCCAGCCCCAGGCCAATGCCTCCTGTCACTCCGTAGCCCACATACAGCAGCCACAACATCTTCAGCTTCACCGCCAAGGCCGAAATCAACAGCCCACCGCAAAAGCACGCGCATGCGACGATCATTGTCAGCCGAGGACCACTGCGCTCCACCCATTTCCCAAATAGAGCCGCAGAGAGACCCAGCATGATCAGAGCTATTGAATAGGCCACGCCGACATTTGCTTCCGACCATGAGCCACCAAGAACTGCCAGCGGTTTTTTAAACACGCTGAAAGCATAGACTTGACCAATACACATGTGCACCGCAATGGCTGCAGGCGGCACAAACCAGCGATTAAAACCAGGTGCCGCAATGGTGGCTTCTCGGGAAAGAAAACTCATCCCTCTGTGTTACCCGGTTATGCCCCATGCCGACAAGCCTGAAATGCACCAAATTCGTTTTGCGGCAGATACGGTTAGGATGAAACTTCTCACCAAATCACGGCAGCGGCTTCGGCTCGATGTCCGTTGGACTGATCCAGCCAGCCTTCACATTCTCCCCGCGCATAAACTTCTCATAGAATCCCACGTTCGCTTTTGTGGAGTGCTCATACTCATCAAACACGTAGCCCTTGCCTGCCATCCGGGGATCGCCCTGCTGCGTCAATTCCGCGTGCAACTTTACTTTCGCAGCCCCTGCACGCACATCGTCCGGCAGGTTCGTCATAAAATCAGGATCCTTTGCAATATCATAGAATTCCAGCCCGGGCCGCAATCCGAAACATAAAGCCCAGAATGGATCATTTGGATTTTTGCGGTGTGCATCCAGTATGAAGGACTTTGTCGCCCCAGCATCGCAGTCCATGTAACCAGTCTCTGGATTTCCTGCTGGCCAGCGGGTCGGCTCAAAGTTCTCCACCAAAATTGTGTCCTTGGTGATGATGCCACGCATTGGGTAGCCCCAATCGTGTGGACGCCCGACATCGGTGCGCTCTTTGCCAATCAGCACATGGTCCCGCTCCGGCACCACCTGCCCGGACTTCTCCGAGTAAAAGATTTCCGTCAAACTGCGGCCCGGCGATGGGGCCATGCCGCTGTCTGCCCACTTCACACCCGCCAGATCCATGAATGTCGGCGCCAAGTCCACAAAGCTCACAAAATCATCAATCACTCGCCCAGGCCGGATAATTCCACCCTTCCACATCGCTGCAAATGGCACATGATTGGCCATCACATTGGCATTCCCCTTACTGCGAGGAAACGGCATTCCATGATCCGCCGTCACGATGACCAAGGTATTTTCTAGCAGCCCGCGTTTTTCCAAATCAGCCAGCATCCGGCCCAGATGCATATCGAAGTATTCTACCTCAAATGCGTAATCGAGCATGTCGTTGCGCACTACCTCGTTGTCCGGCCAATACGCTGGCACACGATCAATATCAGCGAGGCTTTTCCCGCCCTTCTTCACCCCACTCCCAAATTCATAGCCGCGATGCGGTTCCACGCTCCCATACCAAAAGCACCAAGGCTTGTCTGAAGGTGCCGCATTCAGGAAGTCAGAAAAATTCCCCGCGTAATCATTGTTACTGATCTCCGGCGTCGGTGGCTGCGTTTTCTTCTTGTTCCACGCGACACCCGTCATCAGGCGGGGCTTCCCCTTCACGTCGTTCGCCACGCCAGGTCCCCAGCCCTTCATCGTGTAGCCCACATTCCAGCCATGCTCAGCCAGCGCCTCACCCCAGCCTTTGAACTCAGTGGGAAAGTAGCAAATGTGATTCGCCGCCTCCTTGAGTTGCCATGAATTCCGGCCCGTCAAAATGCAGGCCCGAGACGGGGCACACTTCGCATTCGGCGTATAGACACGATTGAAGAGCAATCCGTCCTTCGCCACGCGGTCAAAATTTGGCGTCTTCACCCAAGGCGTGCCATACGCACTCGCGTGCGGCCCCCAGTCATCTGCAATGGCAAATAGGATGTTCGGGCGCTTCTCCGCCGCAGCGAGCGTCGAACCTGCAGCGCAGAACATAAGGGCGAAAAGAAATCGAGAAAACATAACACGAATGGAACGCGACAGCCCCACTCGGCTTTCCGCTAAATGCAGCGAGGTCCCAACCACTGGTCACCTTTTACTCAATCACTGCGCGCCAGAGCCTAAGCTTCCGACACCCCCAAAGCAGCACAAGCCAACCCATGATCGCCCATCCACCCCGCAGAGTGTCTCCGGCCCACAGCCTTGCAACACCTATAGGCAGCAGCACGATCAACAATCCAAAGGCCGCCAACGACGCGACGGAAAACAACACCGCCGCAGGCAGCATCAACACGGAACGCCAGCCCAGCGCCCACAGTGCACGCATCGATGTCCTTTGCGTTTCTCTCATCGCTTCACTTGGGGCGATGGGCGTCGAACGTCTTCTGGTGATGGCCCATCACGTCGTCACCATTTTTGTCGTAGCTTCCGGTAGCGGTATGAGGAACACCGTCGATCACCAAGAATTCGTGCTTGATCCCCAACTCCGTCAGGTAGGCGGAGAATTTCTGATTGAATTCAAAGTTGAAACACTTCGTGCCATCCCAAAGCATAATGTTCAATTGCGGCCTGTCTTTGCTCTCTGCATAAGCCTTCGCTAGATCCCAGGTATTGTATCCGATGGGAAGAAAACGGAGCGTCTCGGACTCATACCCTTCATGCTCCTGAATCACCTTCTCCGGTCCGTAACCTGAGCCGCCGGGCGCAACGGATAGAAACAACTCGGGGTGCTTAAACATGATCCGAGTCGTCCCCCGTCCCCCCTGGGAATAGCCCTCCAGCGCGCGCCCCTCGCGATTTCCCCATGTCCGATAGGTCGCATCAATATGCGGCACCACTTCCTTCACAAAAACCGTTTCCCCCATGCCATTCTTCATTTCCGGCATATCATACCAACTCACCGGGCCACCGTTTGGAAAGACGTAGATTGTTGGCTTGATCGTGCCCTTTTGAATGGCGGCATCTACATAGCTTGCCAGACGCACAGCCTTACTCTCGCCACCCGGCCGCCCGCCGTGCAGATGATAAACGACAGGATAACGTTCGGTGCTGGCCTCATAGCCAGGCGGTAAATAAACATAGTAGCCGACATCGATTCCCATCGACGGACTCTTGAACGTCTCATGTTTGACTGTCGGAGGCAAAATCTTCTTCGCCCATTCGGCATTGATCAGGGGCGACACCCAAGCAAATGGAGCCACAGCATCCTGTGTCTTCTTGGCGGCCGCTTTGACCTCATCCGCAGCATTGACAGAGCTTGCAGCCGTCAACAATGCGATAAAAAAATAGATCGCTTGGTTCTCTTTCATTTCACCTTGTTCTTCTTTTTACCCTTCTTTGGTTTGCCCTCACCGGATTCAACAAACTGCTGATCCAGTTCCGTCGGTCGAGCATCTTTGAACCTATCAAGCACCCCCTGAAGCTTCACTTTTGCAGAGGCTGCATCACTCGCCAAGGCAGTCCCTTCGAGGTCATTTGTCTCAGCATCATCGATCCCCAGATCGTAAAACTGACCCGTCCGGTAAAGTTTGAAGCGCTCATCAAAAGCATATTCCTTCACCGTTAGATCCAATTTCTGACGTGGTGAATACCAGGTGTAGAGCCAGTCTCGGCGCGTCCCCTTTTCGCCACGAAGCTGAGGCAGAAAGCTGACCCCGTCCACATTAGCAGGGACCTCCACACCTGCAGCCGCGCAAATCGTCGGCAGAAAATCCGTGCTACTGACCAAATCGCTCTCCACTCTCCCCTGCTTGATTACCGCTGGCCAGCTAACGACGAGCGGTACATGCGTGCCGTGCGAATTTGTTGAGCCTTTCCCGCCCTTGTAGTCTTCGCCGTTGAAACGACTCGTGACGCTGCTGTGCGTCCCATTGTCACCGAGAAAGATCAGCAACGTATTGTCACGAATCCCTAGCTCATCCAATTTCCGGACGACCTGCCCGACCATCTTATCCATGTAGGCAGTCATATCGGCGAAGTGCTTCACACTGCGTTGTTTAGCCTCGCTACTGATCGTCGGATCAAAATCAGGACTGTCCGGAGTCGGCTGAAAAGGATCGTGCGTGAGTATCATCGGATAGTAGAGAAAGAAGGATTCCGCTTTGTGGCGAGTGATGAAATCCAAAGCAAAATCATTGACCAAAGTCGGGCCATACTCTCCCTTTGTGAAGTCCCTCGGCACACCGTTGTATTCCAGACCAGGGTTCGTGTAGCGCGGCGGACGACGCGTCTGCTGCCAGAGGCAGGACTCCTGAAAACCAAAATGCTGGGGGGAATCTTCCTCATGCCCGAGTTGCCATTTCCCGCAGATTCCCGTCGCATAGCCTGCGCCCTGCATCAGGTTACCAAAGGTCGTTTCAGAACGCAGCAAGGTTCCGAAGTTGATGTAATTCCGCACATTGTAGCGCCCCGTCATGAGTTGCGCCCTAGTAGGTGTGCAGAGCGGCTGAACATGGCAGTTTTCAAATCTCACACCACTCGCGGCCAACCTATCCACATTGGGGGTCTGATACGATTCACCACCATTGGCAGTGACACATTCATAGCCAAAATCATCAACCATGATCAGAACCACATTGGGTCGATCAGCGGCCATCGTCGCCTCGAAGGCGCAGCAGCATAAAAAGAGAAAACAAGAGAATTTCATGAAGCGATGAGGTTAGCGTTGCGACTTTGCAAACCACACAACGGTAGGCTAAGCCCGTTCTTCACAAATGATTGCAACAAGATCGTCGTCGTAGACAGGCCCGCAATCAGAAGCCCAACGCCTCAATGGGTCAGCGCATAGAACACGATGTTGATACCGAGGGGGTAAGCATGCTTTTCCGAGACCTCGCTGAAATACCACGGATCACTCTGTTCCTGCTCCCATCCGTCACCAAGATCATTATTGAGGCAGATCAGCATCACCATACGGCCACGCCCATCATACACGGCCCTGAAACTCGGCGTTGCAGAATCATCGCGGATTTCATTCCCCATGTTCGTGCTGCCATGCTGACGCATCTCCGCCCAATAAACATTGCTATGAACCTGCGGTGGGGTGGCCAGATTATAGACGCAGTGAAAGAGGGGATGCTCTGGTTTCAATTCTACAAAATCACGATCCGGCCAGATCTTCTTGAATGACGGCAGAAAGCCCCGCCACTCATCGCCACCCCAGAAGTCGTCAATCATGACAAAGCCTCCGTTCAGCATGTAGTCTCGCAACAGTCTTGCCTGCTCATCGGTGATAGCCATGCGACTGGGCTCAGACACATAGATGAAGGGATGGTGGCGGAGTTGCTCAGCATCAATGTCAATGATGGCAGGAAATGGGTTCACCTGGATGGAAGTGAGCTGATGAAGCCGAAAAGAAAAGTTCAGTTCAGCCTCTGGATAGTCTGCTGTCCACCGCCCGCCCCGCCCACTCGGGTACCGCAATCGCGCAAAGGTGAAAACGTCATCCGGCAGGTCCGAGGAGACATCCCAAAGCGGTGAATTTTGGCCAAAATGCCGCCAGCCCTTAAATTGGCGCGCATCGGATGGAAACTCAATAATCCGACCTCTGTAGTTCATGCGGATGGGACCGGGAGTCTGTTGTGAGTACAAATGGCCCCACGCAACAAGCCCGAGAAACGGCAGCACTCGCACCAACACTCTCCCTAAATGCAGCATCCATTGATGGAATCAAAATTGCAGCGCCGCTTCAAGCGCAAAACGAATGAACTGCGATGAAAAACAGCCTGTCTTGTGCCTCCAACATCCCCCTGCAAGGCTCTGTTTGCCACAGGAGCTCTTGGAATAGGCAGCTCTGCCAATCATTCTTCATCCCTCCCGACCACCGGTCAACACGCACAATCCACCACCCTCGGCGGTATTGTCACCTTTGGTCCCACCACTCGCCCCAAGCAGCATCGCCCCACGTCTCCTCCGTCGATAGCGATCTTTCATGCCCTCAAAGATTCCTTCCACAAAGGCCTTCCCTCCTAGCACCGCTCCGTCTGTCAGATACTTCACTCGCTTCAGCAGCAACTCCCCACAGCTCATCTGCCCAAACTCCGCCAGCACCTTCTCCCTCAGCTTTGGATCAACCC
>CAZCAL010000179.1:0-5239 GCA_964496625.1 uncultured Verrucomicrobiaceae bacterium
CGTGATCGTCGCATTCGACATCACCAAATCGCCGTTTTGGGATTCCAGGAACACGTTTGCGGCATCGATGCTGGAATCAGAGATAGTGAGATCTCCGCCCCGTGCATCGAGATGCAAATTGGACAGATCCGTAGAAGCAAGCCTCCGCAGTTCGCTGGAATTGGTAATGCTGATGCTGCGCTGGGAGGCGATATCCAGCCGACTCGAACTGCCAACGATTGCACCGTTTTGAATAATCACATCGCGATCAGAGTGAAGGTCCGTCGCCTTCGTCAGGATCTTCGCGCCATTGATGATCACGTCCCGCCCAGCATGGGCCAGGAATCTGCCCTGCTGGACATCTATGGTCGTGGGATCATAAAAGGAACCCGTCACCAAAACGTCGGCTTGGGCCGCCGGCGCATAAAACGCCACCGTCTGTGTGCTACCCAGAATGCTAAAACCTGGCTCCACGGAGATGCCCCCTTTACCCGCCGCAATCACCAGCGAATCAATCGGAGCACCTGCTGCATCGAGATCCCACAATCCGATATCAAAATAACTTTCGGATATCGCATTCGTCAATGTGACGGAGTTCACCGCAGCCAAGATTAGATGGCGAGATCCCACTGTCGAATCGATGTTGGGTGTTCCAAGGATGTAGATATCATCAAAGAGAAAGCCTGCCCAAACTCCCTTGTTTTGCGCCAGCGTATCAATCTCCGTATATGTGGCACCCTTACCGAAAAAGAACTCGTTGAAGGCACCGTCACCTGCTTTCGGTCGGTAAAAGGCCCCCGGAGCTCTGGTGACCGGGCCGAAGGGATCAACGATGGTCGAAATGTGGGGGTTGGTTTGGAGGTTTGTGTTTGTAGTGACCACCGCGGTTCCTGGGATGCGCGGCGCGCGTGGTGTTCCAGAACCGCCTGGTCCTCCAGGTCCGTCTTTGGTCCCACCCGGTCCCCTGGTGACCCCATCGCGATTGCGAATTCCAAATCGGGCAAGTTCCCGACGGATTTCGTTTGGTAGATTCACTCGCGTCCCTCTCCCAGGGATGACAAAGGCAGTCTTGTGCAGTTCCCCTTTGTTCATCTTCTTATCCTGGCCCTGCAAGGCACCCTGCATGTGCTTTTCATTACCGAGGGGGGCAAACTCTCTGGGGTCCATCAATTTGGACGTCTTTTGCAAGCGTTCCAAATCCACCTGAACGGGCATTGGAATGAGCTTTGCATCCGGCTTCATGATGAGCATATCGCCTGCATTGATAGTGCGGAAGGTGGAATGATCGTCCTTCAAAAAGATATCCACAGAACCCTCTAAAACGATGATCTTGATGTAGCCATTGGGCTCATATTCCACCAGCAGGGTGGTACCAGTCACCGCCGCTGTCACCGCAGCCGTACGCACGGTTGCGCCGCCCATTTGCTTTGGCACCTGGAGCAGGATCACGCCACGATCCAGGTCAATGTTACGCGTGCCCTCCTCCAGTCGGAAGGTCGTATTCGCGCCGAGCCGCGTGATGGTCTTGTCAGGGAAACGAAGTTCTGCACGCGACTGAACACCAGTGGCGACAGCGGTCTTACCATTGATCTTTTGACCCGGCTTTGCAGGAAACGCAGCCTGCTGATCAGGCATCACACGCACGTCATTGATGGTGCGGGTGACCTCTGCCTCCTTGAATACAGCCGCGAAGGACGTCCCCACAGAAAGCAACAGCATCAGAGATGATAAAATGGTCTTCATAAGGTCCACGGTGTTAGAACTTCAGCTTCACTCCCAAGCCCAAACCAACGGTCGATGTTTCATAATCGAAGACTTCGGCACTGGAACGGTTCAGCGCATAACTCGCCGCTAGATACACTTCCAGCCATGGCTTCGGCTGATAAGAGAGACTGAGTCCCGCGAGATGCAGCCAATCATGTCGATCCGCTTCCTGATAGTCCAGCCATGTGGCCCGATACGAAAGGCCAATCGAAAGGTCTGTCATCAGCTTATACCGCCAGGCCACATCGCCAAGATACTCATTGCGATCCAACTGAGCGACGTCGGTATCCAGATCCCAATCACCCATGAGACTAACGTGGATGCTATTACGCCGGTTCAAGAGAAAGATCTTTTGCGCACCAGCCCGTAGCGAATAGCTATTGTAGAGCGTATCTCCAAAGCTATCACTCGTGATCCGCTGATACTGCGCACCGAGAAAGAAGAGTGTGCTGGCCAGCTTGGGCTCGATGTAAATGAGCGAGGCACCCACCTCCAGATTCTCAAAGTCCAGAGCATCGAATTTGTCATAACGCACAAACTGCTGCCCCAAGTCAATGTCTGCGAAGAGGCGATTGCTCAACCTTGGCTGATACCCTGCCCCGATGCGCCCACCCCAATACCAATCCTCCTGCTCGCCTGCTGAAACATTCGCCGCATTCGTCGTCCAGAATGCGAATGCATCGGCATATGCTCGGAACCAACGATCACGCGGCGTCTCCTTTAAAATAAGCTGCTGCCCTATGTCATCATCGCCCATGGATGGCGGGGCGAATGAGTTCTCTTCTTCGAGGCCCAGATGATCGAGAGCTGCACTCTCACGCAGGGTAGGCAGGGCACCTGTCCCAACCGCAGATTCAGTCAATCGAGTGGGATCCTGCTGCGCGGAAGCTCCCAGAGCCGTACAAGCAATGCACAACAAGAACCATCTTCCCTGCACACATTTATTTGTTGCCAAAATCATAGTCGTAGGATTGAACGCAAAATCATTGCCAGCGTGTAATTATGTAAGTTCCCGACCGCGCCAGATTAGTTTCCTGAAGCCCTTGCGTCAATGCCTTCATCTTCTTCAATGCGCAGGGAGAGTATTGACATTCCGGTCCGCTGTGTCACTGAAACGCCCTGCATGAGATATCTCACGGTCATTCGCCACGCAAAATCCTGCTGGGATCATCCCGGCTTGGCGGATCATGACCGCCCGTTGGGCGCACGTGGGCTGCTGGCGGCCCCAGCAGTGGGCACCTTTTTAAAGCGCACTTACTTTGGCGGAGGCGATGAAGCAGCACTGCTCCCACAACCGGACTGCCTCATCTCCAGCACTGCGGCGCGTGCACTGGCCACTGCACAGATTATTCGCGAGAGGTTGGAGCTGACGATCGACATGCTCCAACTGAATTCCCAACTCTACATGGCCTCTGAAGGGACCATCCTCAAGGTGGTGCAAGATTTGAACGAGGATTGGAAACATGTCTTCCTCTTTGGGCACAACCCCGGTCTGCATGTCTTTGTGGATCGCATGCTGGCTCGCGCTCGCATTTCACGCATGCCCACATGCACGGCGGTGATTCTTGGCTTGCCTCACCAGTATTGGGCGTTGAGCGATTGGAATGAAGCGCAACTCATCGCCTGCATCACGCCGAAGATGCTTGAAAAGCGCTTCCCCGAAGTATGGCCCGGCATTTCACGGTCCGATGGGGATGATTGATCCCGCAGTCGCACACAAGATTCGCTCAACACTGCTACTTGCGCCGAGCGCCGTTTTCTGCACGAAGTGAGGGGTCATCATGTCTCGCTGCCGCCACTCCCCAGATTCACCTACCCCCACTCCGCGGCCCGACGGCTTAGCTTGGTTTTGGCAGGAGCCATTTCGCCTCTTCTTTCCATGGGGATTGATCGTCGGAATCACTGGCGCAGCCCTCTGGCCCATCTTTTACGCAACAGGCAGTCCGGCGATAACGATGCTAGCGCATCCTCTGCTCATGACGCTTGGCTGGGGAGGTGCCTTTATCATTGGCTTCCTCGGCACCGCAGGCCCCAGAATGTTGGGTGCCCCGCCACTGACGCGACCAGAGGTCAGGCTCCTCTGGATCATCCATGCGGCCGCCGTCACCGCCTGCCTGACGGGAAGAATCGCCACCGCTTGTGGCCTCTTTGCCGCCGCACTATCACTCTTGCTCGGCCTTTTCGCTACCCGCTTTGCAAAGCGGCAGGACATGCCACCGCCTGGATTCGTGCTCGCCTTCATTGGCTTGCTCTCTGGGATCGCGGGCGCATGCATGATCGCCAGCGAGTGGGACATCAAGTGGGGCCCTTGGTCATTCCGCTTCACACGTCTTCTGATATTCGAATGTTTTCTGCTGCTACCGATTCTCGGTGTCGGCGGCTTTTTACTGCCCCGTATTTTAGGCCTGCCCTCACGCCAAAGTCTGCCGGATGCAGTGAATCCATCCCGGCAGTGGCTGAAGATGGCCCTTGGCTATGGACTGCTGGGCGTGCTGCTCGTGATTTCGTTTGCCTTAGAGGCAGCGGAACAGATTACTGCAGCAATGGTCCTGCGAATTGGTATCGCGCTCATGATTTGGAATGCGGACCTTCCAGGACTTTGGCGACAGCGAGTCGTCGGCACGCAGGCGTGGATGATCCGACTCGGCCTCTCCGCACTTCCGATTGCTTGGTCAGCACGCGCCTTTTTTCCCGGTAGTCTGTTAGAACGTATCGCGCTGGAGCACCTTCTCTTCATCAGTGGATTTGGCGTCATCATGCTGGGAGTCGCCTCCCGCGTTGTCGACGGCCACAGTGGAAATCGTGCCGATGCAAAGGGAGCGAGTAAACTGTTGCGTTGGGTTTTCTGGCTGGCCACTCTCGCGATGCTCACCCGAGTGACCGCAGGATTTTTGCCAAAAATCATGATCTCTCACCACAATTACGCCTCGCTGACCTGGGTAATTTTGTCGGGGCTTTGGCTCTATGGATTTGGCAAAAAGCTCGGCACACCGGATCCCGAGGCCTGATCAATACTGGATCTTGTTTGGCATCGCGGACCACTCCCTCAGGACAATTCGGCCAGCCTCTCGTTCACATTGCCTGATCGCCAGACGTCGCTCCCCCAGAGGCAAAGCCAACTCTTCATAGAGCAGCGCGTCATCGAAACCGGCCTCCGCCGCATCATCCCGACCAGCGGCATACACCACCCGATCCACGCGCGCCCACCATGCGGCAGCTAGGCACATCGGACATGGCTCACAACTTGAATACAACACACACCCGGTCAGACGGAAGGATCCAAGGGCCGCTGCCGCATGCCGAATCGCGACAATTTCAGCATGGGCCGTGGGATCATTCGAAGAGGTCACCTGGTTCCAGCCTTCAGCAATCAATTCATGGTCGCGAATCACCACCGCGCCAAAAGGTCCGCCCTCTCCACTCCGCATGTGCACCGCAGACAGTTCGACTGCGCGGAGCACCCACTTTTGATCCAAAGACCCACCCTCCATGCTCA
>CAZCAL010000179.1:5249-6464 GCA_964496625.1 uncultured Verrucomicrobiaceae bacterium
CAGGACGCCCCGCCGCGCGCTTTCTTCAAGGTGTGGATCGAGAGCAACCCAATTGCACCCATCGCTGCAACCCCGATAAAATGAACTGCAACAAGCAGATTGTTTGCCTGCCCCAATCCCGCAAAACCAGATCGAGCCCAAACAATGACCAACCCCATCACTACCAACAAGCAGGCCATCATCACTCCCAGCAGCATGAAAAACACAGCGCCTTCGTCCATGTGAATCAGCCGTCGTGTCATCGGGAGAGCCTTGTCTTCGCTGCGCAAAAACAGGCTACAACCAAACACGTAAATCTGCGTCCCCAATATCCCAGCCATCAGCAGCAGCGCTTGGCTATGGATGTCGAACACATGAAAAGGACCTATTGCCAGCGGTCCGATCAAACCAGCCAGCCCCTGCAAAAGAGTTGCTGGCACCAGCAAGATCAATCCCAGCCATTCAAAAAGGCCGGGTTTTTCCGCCAAAATGAAAAGCAGATGGCGCATCCCATCACGCCATGTCCGCAAATGAGCCACACGGTCTGGCGGCCCACATCTTAAACCAGAAGGAATTTCAACCGTGCGCGTCTTCGCCTTCAAACTCTTGATCAGCAGTTCAGAGGCAAATTCCATCCCATCCGAACGGATTCCCCAGGCGAGATACTCGGTTTTCTTCACACAACGGAAGCCCGAATTGCAATCCGTGAGGTCGCCGTGAAAGAGTCGATTGATCAGCCAAGTCAGTACTGGCGTGCCCAGATGCCGGTGCAGTGGCGGCATTGCCCCTGATTCAATGGTTCCGATCATCCTGGAGGCGATTGCCATCCCTGCATCCGCCTTCACAGCTGCATCATAGAGAGGGGCAGCGTGCTCATAGAGATACGTATTGTCGGAATCTGCAAACATCACATACTCACCAAACGCAGCCTCAATTCCACCCTTCAGAGCAGCACCGTATCCCCGGGCTGCTACTGGAACCACACGGCAGCCCAATTCTGTGGCAATCGCTCTGGAGCGATCTGTGCTGCCATTGTCCGCCACAACAATCTCGTAGGGCACACCAGCCGAATCGAGTGAAGTCTTCACTTGCGCGATGCATGTGCCCAGAGTCGCTTCCTCATTCAAACAAGGGAACACGAAAGTCAGTTTTGGTGTGCCACCAGAACTCATTGAGCCAGCCCCTCCGGTTTCCGGGCAAGCACCATGTACTGTCCCCCAAGCGGCAACTTGCATA
>CAZCAL010000179.1:6474-8735 GCA_964496625.1 uncultured Verrucomicrobiaceae bacterium
CATAGCGACGCCTCCAATGGCCGCAGCACTTTTAAGGCAGCTGGAAATATAAAAAAATAATCAGTCATCATCACTTCAAATCCACCTCCGCCAAGCAAACGCCGAGCCTGACCCGGAAACAGCATGCTAGCATCACGGTCAAACGGAACTCGGCTCATCATCCAATGCACGATGGGATTCCACCGATTGTTTTCCCAAAAAGCAAACCAACCCCCAGGCCGCAATGCACGCCAAACTGCCTGCACCGCCGCTTCGCGTTGCTCTATCGGAATGTGGTGGAAAACTCCGTTACAAAATGCCAAATCAATTGAGGCATCTGCTACGTTACCGATGTCAGCAGACCAAGAGACACCAGAAACCGCTGCCGAAGCTTTTCGGGCAATTTCTAGCGAAGCAGCAGAAGGGTCGTAGCCGAAATACGAAGTAACGCCGAGCCCATCCATCAACCAATGTCGCCCCCCACCGGTGCCACATCCAAAATCAAGACAACTCTGTGGAGCCACGCCGTATGCTTTCAGCCGACCGGCCAGCCATGATACACGCCCCTGAGCAAAGTAATCTTTAGTTTCCCCTGTGACCGCAAGCCCTTGCATCAACTCCGCATCGTAATCCGTAGCATGCGAGTCAAATTCCGCTTGGTCGGTCTGCGCAGTCCGCCCCGCCATCAACCGTTCGCCCCTTCCAGTGACACAAGAGTTGAAAGCTGGGCGTCGCTCCTCATCTGCTGCTCCATTTCCTGCCACTCGCTCATTGCCTTCCTTGCCCCCTCCTCTGCTTTTCGGACGCCGCCCCCCAGCACAGTACGTACTGTCTCAAGCATGATGAAAAAATCTAGCAACACGCTCATGTGCTTCATGTAGTAGAGATCAAACTCCAACTTGCGCCATGCGTCTTGCACGGTGGCACCATATGGATACTGCACCTGCGCCCAACCCGTGAGTCCAGGTTGAATCAGTAGTCTCTCCCGGTAGTTTGGAATTTGCTTTTCCAGTTCCGCAACAAACTCAGGCCTTTCAGGGCGGGGCCCCACAAACGACATCTCCCCGCGAAGCACATTGATGAGCTGAGGAATTTCATCAATACGAAACTTCCGCAGCCACTTTCCAGCACCAAAAACGCGAGGATCGTTGGCTTGGCTCCATTGTGGCCCATCTTTTTCAGAATCCACTGGCATCGTTCTCAATTTCACGACCTCAAACGGCCGCCCCAATCGCCCCAAACGAACCTGCCGGAAAAACACTGGACCCGATGACCCTAACTTAACAAGAAGGACACCCAGGAGAAAAAACGGAAGAAGTGCGAACATAAAGAACAATGCCGCAGCAATGTCGAACAACCGCTTCAACTTCTTGACGTAAAAAAGTCCCGACTGGTTGGACGCTCGGAATAGCCAGTTCTCCGTGACAAGATCAAGAGGAACAGCATGAAAAACTTCCTCGCAGACATCCGCCAAGGAGACCACTTCGATACCCTCGTAGCGCCACTGTCGCAACTTTGCTGTCACTTCAGGCATCATCAGATGCTTATCTCTTATCAGAAGCAAATTTGGCAGAGGCCGGCCCATGACCGAGTCCCCCATACAAATCGAACCAATGTTCGGAAGACGGCCAGAATATTCATACCCGGCCGCAGTCAAGATCCCCACCAACCGGAGGCTGCGAGAATGCCTGTCCAGGATTTCTGCTGCCATGTCGTCATCAGCGCCAGAAACGACGCACACCGCAGTCTCCCTCCCATAACGCATTCGCCGATGCAACACGCAATGGTGAACGAAACAAAAGAGGAAAGTGAAAGGCAATCCAAACAATAAGACGCCCCGCCCAATACGATTGGAGTAGGCCACGGACCCCACACACAAAAGAATCGTCACACAGACGATCAAACCAAACATCACCCATCGGAATCTCACAAAGTGAGACTTTTTAGCCGTAACCGGGTATGAATAGAGACCCCCAATATAAATTACAGAAGGCAATGCAACCGCAGCAACCAACACACCCGGTGCGTACCACAAGAACTTATCGACAAAGACCTCATGAAACCGCAAAGCCGCACCAATTGCGAGGCCAACGATGACTGCAAGGAAATCCAGGCAGAAATGCGACGCAGAGGAGACCAGCCGCCGAGAAACTCTTAGTGAACTGTACATTGCTTACAGATCGCGGCAACATTTCCCACCGCCGCACACAGGATCACCTTTGAATCCCAAATGGCAGGAACAGTGGACATCAACGATAATGTCGAGAAGAAACCTCTAGGGG
>CAZCAL010000180.1:0-8715 GCA_964496625.1 uncultured Verrucomicrobiaceae bacterium
ATGGCCTGCGTCAAACAGCGGGAGTCCCGCGATAAGTTTCCCTGAGGGCGCGATGCAGGTCCGAATGAAGTCGGGGAGCGCAGAGGCTTGAGGCGAGGGCAAACAGTGCGTGAAAGGTTGCCAGGATGCCCCACAGCATGGCGGCAATGGGGCCAAACACTAGCCACATCCAGGGCAATGCCAAAGCGTAGGTGACGAGGCCATGTGCAAATCCAGCGACGAATGCTGGCCTCGGTTGCAATCCCTTCAGGCTGAGGAAGAACAATGCCATGGCGAGGGGCATCAGCCACCAATAACCAAACGGTGGAAAGCTGGCTGCATAGCCCGCTGCGCTCAAAATGAGAGTGAATCCGCACAATCTAGCAGTCATCGCGAGCGAGCATGTCAGATTGCACCAGGCGCAGCAAGCATCTAGATTGTGATGTCGAGTTGCAGGACCCGAACGAGCACCCTCTACCATGTCCTATCTTTTCATCTTTCTTGCTGGCTTTCTATGTGGTTTGGCCACTTGGTTGCTTTGGGCGGGGCTACGATTTTTTGCGGATCTACGGGCTGCGCAACATGCGGTGGATCATTATGTGGAGTCCCGCACAGAGCAGGATGCGGATGCATCACGCGCCGTCCAGGCATGTAAAAATCGGATGCGTTGGAGCAAGACTGCCAATCCCGAATGGCTGCCACCATTGGTGGAAGAGGTGCCAAAACTGGTCCGTGAGATCGCAGCCATTTATCATCCAGCGCACCCTGAGCCGTTGCTTGCCCCAGGGCTTAGCCAGTTCTCGCGTGCCGTGCATCTGGCGGCGATGGACATCGCGGATTTTTTGCAGACGCGCAGCATTGGTCGGCTCATCGATGTCAGCGCAAGCACCGCCCTGAAGACGTGGGAGATGACTCATAAATTCTCCCAAACTGACACAGTGCAACGAGCTAGCAAATGGTACAAGAGGTTGCTGCCAGTATGGCAGGTCGTACGCTACAAAAGCCCGATCATGTGGGCGTCCATGGCGGTCTCAAATTTGGCGACCCGCACCCTTCAGCCGGCCATCGTCGATATCATTGCCCGGCGTGCGATGGATCTGTATGGGGGGCGTCTGGGCAGTATTCCAGGCACAAAAAACTCAGTGCCTGCCTTGACGGTGACGCGGGTGAAGGACTGATAGGTTCTACACGCCAATGCAGCGATTGCGGGCCAGGATGGGCCATCTTTCGCAGGCTTTGCCATCGCGGATGATGATGGCTTCTCCGTGGAGAGCAACGGTGGGGCAGACGTGGCGGGGGATGCCATGCAGAGTTTGGCCAATGAGAAAGCGATCGGCGTGTTCGACCTCCAGAACGAGGTGTTCTTCACTCTGCATCACGACGGGCGGCTCTTCGTCGAATTCAAGGAAGCGTACGCGTGGATGGGGATTCTCTGCGGCGACGGATTTGTGCCCAAGATCGACCGTGATGCGGTTGTTCGCTGGTTTGCTGATGACTCGGGTCAAAAGCACTGCGGCAGGATGAAAGGGGAGGTCAGGATGCTTGTCTCCATAGCCAAAGTCCCACAACACCGTTGTGCCAGGGCTGCACTGGCGATCTGTTTTTTCAGCATGAATACCGAACGTTGGGGAGCCGCCGGCGACGAACTCTTTGACGATGATGCCATTGCCTTCCAGTTCCTTGCGGAAGGCCAGAATCGGTGCGTAGGCTTCCTCGCAGCGTTGGCGGCGAATTTCTAAGTCGGCATCGTGGATGTGCCCATCGTAAGCGTGGATACCCCGGAATTGAAGACGTGGCGTGTCTTTGATGGAGCGTGCGATGAACATGGCTTCTTCGTTGGGGGCCACTCCGGTGCGCCCCATGCCGCAGTCGAGTTCAAGAAAAACGCCGATGGTCACATTCGCCTGCTGAGCAGCACTGGCAAGGAAGCGCACTGTTTCTTCATCATCGGCGATCGTGGAAAAACTCGTCTGCGGATACTTGATGACGAGGGCCGCCAGTCGATGAGCATTGTGCCCCACGCAGGGCATGGCCAAAAGCACGTCCGGTGCGTGCTCCATCGCGCACATCTCTGCTTCTGCGATGGTTGCTGCCTTGAACTTGGCGATGCCTGCATCCAGTTGCATGCGGATGATCTGGCCCAGCTTGTGGGTCTTCACATGAGGGCGTAATCGCTCGGGACCCCCGGCGATTTGGAGCATCAGGCGCAGGTTGTGCTCAATGCGACCATGGTAGAGCAGGAGTGCGGGCGAGGGGAGTTCCGCTTCGTTTTCAATGTGGAACCAAGTGTGTTGCGAATGCATGAGAAGATCAGACGTTGAGTTCAAAGATGCCTTCGATTTCGACGGCGATGTTCCCTGGCAGGGAACCCATCCCAACGGCACTGCGTGCGCCGATGCCATTTTCTTCGCCCCATACTTCAGCGAAGAGTTCGGAGCAGCCGTTGATGACCTTGGGATGGTCTTCGAAGTCGATGGTGGAGTTCACCATACCCAGCAGTTTGATCACACGTTTGACCCGATTCAGGCTGCCTAGTTCTGATTTCAAAGTGGCCAGCAATGCTAGGCCGACTTGGCGGGCGGCGTGCCTGCCGTCTTCGAGTCCGAGGTCGGCACCGAGTCTCCCGCAAAGGTATCCATTTTCTCCCAAGTAAGGGCCGTGCCCTGAGGCGTATGCGATGTTGCCGACGATGACAACGGGCTTGTAAATGCCGCCTTTGGGTGGGGCAGGGGGCAGGGTGAGGGCCAATTCTTCCAGTCGGGCGTCAATGTTCATCATGGCTAGGTGGTGGATCAGGCGTCGTTAAAGAGGGTGCGATTCTTCCAAAAGTAGCTGAAGCCAGAAACAACCGTCAACAGCGTGGTGAAGTAAACGATGAATCCCCCCAGGTATCCTTGAAACACGGGCAGATTGTCAAAAAACGGGCGCAACCAGCCAAAAATCGGTTCTTGGGCAGCATCGCGAAGGAGAAAATACAGCACCGTGATGATCTGCCAGACCATCTTGTGTTTCCCCAACTGCTCCGCTGCCAAAACTACACCGTGATTTGCGGCGACGAGCCGGATCCCTGTGACGAAGAACTCCCGGGCCAGGATGGCGATGGCGATCCATGCTGGGAGATTGGATTTCTCCACAAGCAGGATGAGGGCTGCTGTCATCAGAATCTTGTCGGCTAGCGGATCGAAGAGCTTGCCAAAATTGGTGACCAAATTCCGGCTGCGAGCGATATTACCGTCCAGATAGTCGGTGAAGGAAGCGATGCCAAAGATGAGCAAGGCCACCGATCTTGAATGGTGCGTCGGCAGGTAGAAACAGACCACGAAGGCAGCCGTGAGCACGAGACGCGAAACGGTGAGTTTGTTGGGCAGGTTCATGGTTCGGGGGAAGTTCTGTTTAGTCGCTATCCCAGTCGTTTGTCAACGATTTGAGCGAGGAGTGTGAAACGATGCACAAATACCGGGCCGCCGCCCTGACTCGTCACTGCCAAGAAAGTGTCGTCCAGTAGCTCTGGAAGGAACCCAGCGTGGTGAGCGATCATCGCAACTGGCGCAAATTTTGCATTTTTGAGGCGCTGAGGTGAGAGAAATTCTCAGCGATGATATACTTTGGATGTCGATAATTTTAATATTACATCAAAATAGCAATATTTTATCACAATTCCCTTGTCATAATATTCATAATAGATACTGTTGTCATATATGAGAGACAAACAGGACACTTCGAGAAATACCGGACACAGTCCTTCCCTTGCAGGATTTGGTGCTGGGGCACTGCCCAGGGGTGCTGGTGCCATCGCAGGTGGTTTTGCAACGGAGATGCCGATTCGCTCTGGACGCATTGCAAGTGCTCCGGTTACCCGCTCCCGGACACATCGTTATGTGGTGTTGGCGATTGTGGGTGATTATTCAGTGGCGATTTTGTCCTGCTTCCTGGCCTACTGGCTGCGGTTTCATTCTGTGATCAAGGACATGGGGCTCTTCGAGCCGTTGTCGTTTCGCCAATACACGGGCCACATGCTGCTGGGTAGTGTCTCTTTAGTTGCAGTGATGGGATTCATGGGAATTTACCAAAGGGCATCGCTGCTGCGTCCCCGCTGGGTAGCTGATCGCATCCTTCATGCCTGTGTTCTTTGGACGCTCGGATTCCTTACGGTCACACTGGCGCTGAAACTTCAGCCGTCCATCTCCCGCGTTTACACGGCACTTAACGGTGTCAGTGCCTTTGTCCTCCTCCAAATGTGGCGCTACTTGCTGAACATGATCCTCCGTGATCCACGTCGGTTGGCAACGCTTCGCCAACGGACCATTTTTGTGGGCTGGAATGAAGATGCCTCCCGGCTATGGAACTCCCTCCGCCGCGATCCCTGGTCCGCTTTAGAGGTGGTTGGGCGTGTCGATACTTCAGGCAACGCCACCGGCGAACTTGCTGAGCTTTTCCCTGAATCAGCGCGAGACGGGCTTGCCCCGCGGCAGCTCGGGACGGTGGCTGATTTGGAGGATCTCTTTCACCAGCACGCTGTCGATGTCGTCATCCTGTCGGATTTGAACGGACCAAAAGAAGAGCTGCTTGAGCTGGCCTCTCTTTGTGAGCGGGAGTTGGTACAGTTCAAGGTGATCCCCTCCTGCTTCCGCATCTTCATCTCTGGACTTCACCTCGAAACGATGGCCGGCACCCCAATTCTGGGTGTGGATAGGTTGCCACTGGATAGCACTTTCAACTTAGTGCTGAAGCGGGCGGTGGACATCGTTGGCGGTGCTTTTGGAATGCTGATGTCCCTGCCAATTATTGCCCTCTTTGGCATGTTGGTCTGGATTGAGTCGCGTGGTTCGATCCTTTATCGTCAGCGCCGTAGCGGTGCAAACGGCCACCCTTTTAACATCTATAAAATCCGTTCCATGAAATTGGATGCAGAGACGGAAAGTGGTGCCAAGTGGTGCACGGCCAATGATCCGCGTCGTTTGCGTGTCGGTGCTTTCATGAGGAAATGGAATATCGACGAGTTGCCACAGTTTTGGAACGTGCTGAAGGGGGAAATGAGCCTCGTCGGACCACGCCCTGAGCGTCCTGAATTGATCCAAGGTTTCAAGCACCAGATTCCCCATTACAACGCACGCCACCACGCTAAGCCGGGCATGACCGGTTGGGCGCAGATCAAAGGCCTGCGCGGGGACACTAGCCTGGAGGAACGCATCAAGTGCGACCTCTGGTATTTGGAAAACTGGAGCCTCCTCCTCGACTTCCAGATCATGATCATGACCTTCTTCAAGCGGGACAACGCCTACTAATCGCAGCCCTCTCCCTCACCACGTTTTATGTCCTGCCCCACCGTTACTTTTTCCGTCTATACGCCCACCTACAACCGGGCGCACACGCTGCATCGGACTTACCAAAGCCTCAAACAGCAGACCTTCCGAGATTTTGAGTGGTTAATCGTCGATGACGGCTCCACTGATGGGACTGCTGAATTGGTGAAAACATGGCAGCGGGAGAATTTGGTGCCAATCCGCTATTTCCAGAGACCCCACCTGGGAGCTCACGTCGCCCACAATTTTGGAGTCGGTCAGGCTCGAGGCGAACTGCTGACAAAACTTGACTCCGACGATGCGTGTATACCAGAAGCCCTGGAAGCTATGCGGCGGGCTTGGTTGAGCATCCCCCAAGAGCAGCGCGAAAACTTTGCGGGGGTTACGGTCCTCTGTAAGGATGAAAAAGGCGCATTGGTGGGCGACCGATTTCCGCAGAGTCCTCTGGACTGCAGTTCTCAGGAATTGGAATACAAGTATCGGGTGAAGGGGGAAAAGTGGGGTTGTGTGCGCACGGACATTCTCCGTGGACTGCCCTTTCCAGAGGACATTCCGGGGAATTTCATCCCTGAGTCCTACATCTGGAGCCAAATTGGTCGCCAATATCAAACGCGCCATGTGAACGAGGTGCTGCGCATTTACTGGACTGACGCACCGAGCCTGGTGCACGGTCGGCCGAATCCCTTCACCAATGCGGTGGGCCATCGCTTGATGTTCCTGGCGGTGCTGAACAACGAGATGTCCTGGTTCGCCAAGGCTCCTTTACGTCTTTTCCGTGCCGCAGCTCAGTTCGCACGCTTTGGGTGGCTGAGCGGGATGCGATTGGGGGCTCAAAACCGTGCACTGAGCGGTTGGAAGCAACGTCTGCTTTGGCTGGCAGCACTGCCTGCTGCTCAGCTCATGGTGTGGCGCGATCAGCGTCGTCAGTCCATCGTCTGAGTTCTGAGAATCACTCTTTTTCCTCCCATGAAACACTTTTCCCAAGGGTCAAATCGGTGGTGGTTGCTGGCGGTAATGACGGTGGCACTGCTGGTCCGTGGTGGATTTCTTTTGTCCCATCACGAGCACCTTCATGACGATGAAGACGGTTACCAAAATGTCGCGGAGATTCTCCGCCAGACAGGCACATTGGGATATGGGTTGACTGTCGAGGCTTCGCGTCTAAGCCCCAGTGCCCACCGGCCACCCCTCTATCCTATGATGCTTGCTGCGGTGGCGAGTCAAGAAGGTGGACTCTCCGTCACTCGCGTGGGGCTGCTTAATCTGGGGCTCGGCCTTGCGACGGTGTTTTGTGTTTGGATTTTAGGCCGAGAAATTGCACCAGATCGGCCATTAGTAGCGGCGATCGCTGCGCTAACAGTGACGGCAGATCCCCTCCTTCTCGAACGCACTTCTCATACGCTGACGGAGACCCCGGCGGCCTTCTTCGCTGCGCTTTTTGCTTGGTTGGCCGTTCGGGCGGCCCGAACTCAGTCGAGTTGGGAATGGGGATTTGCTGGGTTATCGTTGGGTTTGGGAGCGCTCTGTCGGCCAACCTTTTTGCCGGCGTTGGTGTTGACCGCGTTGGCTCTGGTGTTTTTAGGATGGCTGCGTCGGAATGAAGGTGGCTTCTTTTTCCGGCAGGAAACGCGGTTTGCAGGCGCGGCAGTTCTCGGGGGGATCTGCGTCTTGGCCCCGTGGGCGATCAGGAACTACCTAGTCTTTGGCGTGCCTCTACTGACGACCACTCACGGGGGCCATACGCTGGTACTATCGAATGATCCTGCGTATCTCTCACACGTCCGTGACTGGGGTGCAGGAGCCGATTGGGAATTCACGGGGACCAACAAGTGGCTGGTGGCGACGGATCCACTCTTTGCTGGCTTAGATCCCGATGGGCCGGGCTATGCTTCGCTGTCCCCAGAAGTCGAACTGGCGATGGACCGTCGTGCTTCTGAGATCGGCTGGAACTTCATTCGAAAGGATGTGGAGGGCTTTTGTCAGTTGCTGTTTGCCCGGCAGTCCCAGTTTTGGAAGCTGATGCCGGGTCCGATCCACAAAAATGAGACCCATTCGCAGTGGCTGATGCGCTGCGCAGTTGGGGCGTGGTATGGATTAATTTTGGTGGGTGCTCTGGGGATGTTCTTCGCCAAACGCGGCTCTTGGCTGAGCAATCGTCTGTGGTGGGGGCTGATCTTGGTGATCGCGTTCGTTGGAGTTCATGCCTTTTACTGGACCAGCATGAGGATGCGCGCACCCCTGATGCCATGGCTTTGCGTTCTGTCGGCATCCGGCACCGTGGCGGCAGCTGATTGGGTTCGTGAGTTGATGTCGGTGAATGGCAAAGAGATCTGGTATGCAAGGAAGCAGTTGGCAGAATTCGTTCAGTCGTTTAGATTTATAGGTTTTCTATAATTTTCATCAATATCACCTTGTGCCGGTGAACCGTGCGTTCATTGGTTGAGGGAATTGCCTTGTCGTTCAGTGTCCAGCGCCTTTACATCCGACGCCCCGGTCAGCCTAGTCTCTAGGCTCTTGGGAAAACGTGGGCATGTCCTGCTGCGGGGCTTCTTGACAGTCGCAGGGTTGACGATCATTGGCAAAATTGTTTCCTTTTTGAAGGACGCGCTAGTAGCCAGCTATCTGGGAACGGCGGATGCGATGGATGCCTACGCCTTGGCTTTTGGATTGCTAACGTTTGTGGCCTCTGTGTTAGGCGGGGGAATTCCGTCGTCCTTCATGCCATTGTATGCGGAGGTGCGGCACCAGCAGAGTAGGCGACGAGCCCAACGCCTCGCGTTGCAATCGACGCTTGGCTACACCTTTGTGCTGGCAGGTGCCGGGGTGGTGATTTGGGTGGGGGCACCGTGGTGCATGGAACTGATTGGTTCCGGTTTCAGCGCCGAAAAACAGGCGCTGGCGACGAAACTGATCCAAGGACTCGTGCCGTTCATGGTGGGCTTTGGATTGACCATTCAGCTCGGTGCCTGGCTGCGGGCAGAACGAAAATTTGCGCTGGCTGCTGGCACACCGATGATCGTGCCGATCACGATCATCCTGGTATTACTGTGGAATGGGCGCAGCTCGGATGTCTGGACGCTAACTCTAGCGACGGTCATTGGTGTCGGTCTTCAGTGTTTGTGGCTGTCCATCGGCGTGTGGCAGGAGGCGTCGGCGAGCGGGTTACGGATCAATCGCCTTTGGCTGCAAGAACCGAAGACTCGTCGGGTGCTGAGTGGTGCTCTGCCATACATGCTGGCGGGGGTGATTCACAGCAGCGTCACCGTGGTGGATCAATCCATGGCGGCGCAGCTTGACGCCGGATCAGTGGCTGTATTGAGCTATGCAGACAAGGTCTGCGGCATGATCCTAGCGCTGACAGCGGTGCCCGCGACAGAGGTGCTCTTCCCGCATTTTGCGGAAATGGTGGCCAAGAAAGAATGGGGTTCCCTCC
>CAZCAL010000181.1:0-6829 GCA_964496625.1 uncultured Verrucomicrobiaceae bacterium
GAAAAAACAACCCGCCTCGCGGATTGGGATTATTTGATCGGCAGTGTCCATTACATTTATCAAGGGTGTGCGGTGGATGATCCCAAGCATCTGTCCCGGTGGAAATCTGGGGCGGACATTGAGGATATGTGGGCGGTTTATTGGCGATTGTACGAGGGCTGCATTCGGTCCAAGATGTTTGATTTTCATGCCCATCCAGATTTGGCGAAGCGTTTTGGGCTTAGGCCTGCCGGGGACTTGCGACGCTACTATGAGCCGGTCATTCAGGCGTTGGTGGATACGGGCGGAATCATGGAGGTCAGTACCGCAGGATTGCGCAAGGATGTGCGAGAGATCTATCCTGCCCGCGAAATGCTGGAAATGGCGTTTGCAGGCGGCGTGCCGATTGTGATCAATTCAGATGCCCATACCCCAGGTGATGTCGGCGCTGACTTTGATAAGGCCCTGCAATTGGTCCGGTCCGTGGGTTACGCCTCCACGGTTCGGTTCAAAGGCCGAGTTCGCGAGATCGTTCCGCTGCCGGAGTCGTGGCCTCCTCACCCTTCCTCCAAACAATGAATTGGACCTTCAAGGGTCGCACCCTTACATTTCCGCGGCGGCCGTTGGTGATGGGTATCGTTAACATCAACGATGACTCGTTCTGTGGCGACGGTACGCTGGATGTGGGTGCGGCATTGCACCAAGCTGAGATGCAACTGCGGGCAGGGGCCGACGTGATTGACGCTGGTGCCGAGAGTGCCCGAACGAATCGGGAGGCGATCAGCGTGGAGGAGGAGGTTCGGCGATTGGCGCCTTTCATTGCTGGATTTACTGACTTGGTACGGCGAATCGGGGCCGCGCCGTTGGATGCGGAGCAGGTCTGGCCGCCAGTGCTTTCGATCAATACATGGAGGTCTGAGGTAGTGCGGGCGGTGCTACCAATGGGAGGCGATTTGATCAACGATATCAGTGGCATGCCGGATGATCTAAATGCCCGATTGTGCGCGCAGCATGGAGCGAGCCTTTTGATCATGCACAGCGTCGGCGAGCCCAAAATTCCCCACACTCATGTTGGGTATGCGGATGTTTGGGAGACGATGGATGCGTTCTTTGCTGAAAAATTGGTGGTGGCGAATGGGGTGGGACTGTCTCCTGATCAGGTCATCTTGGATCCCGGCATCGACTTTGCAAAACAGCGTGCAGACAATCTCCTGATCTATCGCCATGCAGAGCGCTTGTTGCGATTCGGTCGGCCCGTCTTGTTGCCTGTTTCGCGGAAAACGGTGATCGGTCAAGTGTTGGGTCTCCCTGATCCCATGGATCGGGATCCTGGCACGTTGGCTTGCATCGCAGCAGGGATGCAGCGCGGTGCCCATCTTTTTCGGGTTCATGACGTGCGAGCCGCAGCGCAGGCGGTGAAGGCTCTCTGGCCCATTGCTCGCCCTCAATAATCACTACGCCATTTTGGCCCAGAGCGCTGCAAAAGCCCCGCCGCGCTGCAAAAGTTCACTCGGCGAGCCACTCTCGATGATCCGTCCGTGGTCAAGCACCAGCACCAGATCTGCACTGCGAATCGTGCTGAGCCGGTGGGCGACGATAAAGGTGGTGCGGCCTCGCAGAAGTTCCTGCAACGCCGCCTGCGTGCGCTTTTCCGTCAGGGGATCGACGGCACTGGTCGCTTCATCAAGGATTAGCAATGCAGGGTCTGCCAACATCGCGCGGGCAAAACAAACCATCTGCCGTTGCCCCAGGGAGAGCCCCGCCCCATGCTCGCCCACGTTGGCGTCCAATCCCCCTGGCACGCCATCAATCACATCAACGCAATTGAGCTTCTTCAATGTCGTCAAAACGTCTTCGCGAGTCGCCCCGTCGCGGACGATGCTGATGTTCTCGAGGATTGTTCCCGAAAAAAGATGGTTTTGCTGTGGCACGACACCGAGATGACGATGCAGGGCACTACTTTCGATCTGACGAATGTCGATGCCATCGATCAGCACCTCACCGCTAGCAGCCAGTTGGAATTTTGCGAGCAGTCCGGCCAGCGTTGTTTTGCCGCTTCCTGTGGCTCCGACAAGCGCCACTGCGGTGCCTGGGGACACATGAAAACTGATGTTGTCTAGTGTGGGGCGATCTGGGGTGTAACGAAACGACACATTCCGAAACTCCACCTCGCCACGGATCTCTTTCGGGTGCAGCGCGTCCGGTGGATCTTCCCAGTCTGGCTTGGTATCGAGGACGCGGAAGAGCTTCTCTGCCCCTGCCATTGCAGTCATTGCCTCGTTCAAAAGGTTGCCGAGGAGCACGATCGGTTGAAAGAATAGACCTGCCAAAAAGAAGAACTGGATCACGCTGCCTACAGGCATTGGTTCCACCGGATTGAGAGCCCGCCACCCGCCGAGGAGAAGGAGTGCCGCCAGGAAGGTTTGACTGCTCAGTTCCAGCAATGGCAAAAATTGACCACCCGCTCGCGCTGCATTCAGATTGTAGCGGGCGTGATCGGCGACGAGTTCGTGGAACATGGACTCGTTCACCTCCTGGCGGCTAAAGCTCTGCGTCACTCGCATCCCACCGACTGTCTCAGCCATCGTCGCGGAGATCCTGCTGAAGCTATCGCTCTGCGCTCGATAAGCATCGCTCAAACGTCCGCGGAACATCTTGTTGAGCAGCCACACAATCGGGGCCACGCCCAGCGCACAGGCAAAAAGCCGCCAATCTTCCCATGCCATGAGGAGGCCAGCTCCGAACATTTGCCCGGTCTGCACTAGAGAAACAAACAGCACATTTTGAACTCCCGTGCGCACCCCTTCGGCATCACCGGTGAGGCGACTGATCATACGACCCACCGGCATTGATTGGAAGTAACTCATCGGCATTCGAAGCCAGTGATGAAACAGCGCGGCACGAAGATCGTGGATGACGTTTTCCCCGATCTCCTGAGCGAACCGAACTCGGAAATGGAAGTTGAATTCAGTGAAAAATGCAAAGGCTAGGAAGCCTGCGACGACATGAAAAAGTTGATCTGTGTTTCCATTCGTGATCGGACCTTTGATGATTGCGCCGATTGACCACGCCAGCAGAGGCAACTGGATGCCTCGCAGCACTACCGTGATCAGTAGCCAGATCATCTTTTGGCGATACGGGCGTGTGTAGCCAAGCAATCGGCGGATGATGCGGAAAGACAGAGGTGCCTGTTTGAGGTCCTCCAGCTCATCGGGCGGGCTTGTTGCCTTCACGCGTTGCAGAACCTCGCGATCGACGATCCCTGCAATGTTCTTTGCGGGCGGCTTCATGAGTGGCCTCCTTCCGAGGTCGCTGCCAGTAGTGCATCCCGATAGTATCCAGGCAGGGCGGCTAGACTGTCTGGGCTGGCGATCGCCGAAATATGTCCGGCATCAAGCACCAGCACGCGGTCGGAGTGCTTCACGGCGCCCAGCCGATGCGCGATGATGAAACAGGTGCGGCCCTGCATGGCTCCGTCCAGCGCCGAAAGGATTTCAGCTTCCGTTTCGGTGTCCACTGCTGCGGTTGGGTCATCGAGGATCAAGATCGATGGATTCAACAAGAGCGCCCGAGCCAATGAAAGCCGCTGCCTCTGGCCACCGGAGAGGTTGCTGCCATTTTCCTGAAGCATCGCTTCATAACCGCCCGGGATCGCCATGATAAAATCATGCGCTGCCGCAAGCTTCGCCGCATGTTCAATCTCTTCCCGCGATGCATCCGGTTTCCCAAAGGCGATGTTTGCAGCGATGCTGGCGCGGAAGAGGAAGCTTTCCTGGAAGACTAGCCCAACCTGTTTGCGGAGGTCCTCCACTTTCCACTCGCGGAGGTTCACTCCGTCCAGGAGGACTCTGCCTTGATCAGGATCATAGAAGCGGGGGATAAGGTTGATCAGTGCGCTTTTTCCGGAGCCGGTGGGGCCAACGATGGCGATGCGTTCACCGGGACGGACTTCAAAGCTGAGGTTGTGCAGCACCGTATCGTTTTCTTTGAAGGCAAAGTTCACTCCTTCGAATGTCACCGCGCCCGTTGCTCGATGGAGGGGTTTTGCCTCGGGCGCGTCGCGGATGTCAGCTTCGGTATCAAGGATCTCAAACACACGCTGTGCGCCAGTGAGGGTCTGCTGCAAATTGTCTGCGATTCCGGCCACGGCGCTGACCTGCCCAGCCAGTTGTTGCAGCACCCCGGCAAAGACCACCAAGCCCGCGCCGACGGAGATTTGGCCATGGATGGCCAGCCAGCCGCCATATCCTAGCAGGGTAGCCATGCTGATGTGATTCAAAAATCCGACCAACGGATGCAGCACCGCGAGTCGCATGAAGATCCGCCGTTTTTGCACACGAACGGCTTCGTTTGCCGTATCGAATCGGGTGCTTGCCCAGCCTTCGAGGGCGAAGCTTTTCACGACGCCGATGCCACGCATCAGTTCCTCAAACACCAGCACAAGATGATCGACACGTTCCCTGTTTTCCGTGTAGTCCCGGCGCAACCAACCCGAGAAGAGCATGACCAAGGTCCAGACGATGGGCAGGGGCAAGAGGCAGGCGAAGGTTAATCCCGCATGGATGCGTGCCAGACAGACGAGATACACGGTTGCCGCCAACACCGTATTCACCCCCTGGACAACGACGCCATCCACAAACAAGCGCACCGCTTGGGTGTCTGAGGTGACGCGATTGATCAGCGGGCCAGTTGTGTTGGCATCAAAGAAACGGAAGCCTAGCCTTTGCAGCTTTGAGTAAACGGCGGTTCGCAGACCCACAACGATTTTGCCTTGTCCAAGGTGGCTGTTGGTGACTGCGATCCACATCGTGAGCACTGCACGCAAAATCGCGGCTCCAAGAACCCAGATGCTGAGGGCAGTGAGCACTTGCATTGAGGTCCAGTGTTCTGGTGGCCGCCAGCCCAGTGGAAAGGTCATCACTCCCAGGGTGGGATCTAGGACATGGCGGAGGTAGTCAATGCCAACGCCGATTCCGCCAAGGCCAGCAAGCCCTAGCAGCACCAATGCGCCCTGCTGCGCGATGAGTAAAACGCAACCAAGCCGATGTTGCCACGCTAGGGAGACGAGACGTGCTAGCAATTCGCGCTGGCTGTAGATCTTGGGTTGATGGCCTGAGTGGCTCACGGTTGGGGTTGCTAAATGACAGGCTGTCTTGGTAAACGTCAATGGTGAAGCGAACCGTTTTGAGGCGTTTGGATAAGCGCTTGGCTGGCGAAATGCGGGGCTTGGCGAGACGGAGGTAAGCCGTTGGCGTGTTTTTCCTTGCAGTGCGCCTTTCGCCTTGGTGAACCCGTAGGACATAGCAGGCTGATGCAGGTTGACCGTTCGATGCCTCAATGGGTTTTCGACGGTGTCTGCTGGCTCCCTCATGACTGTGATTGCCCCTAAATCCCCCGTTGTTTCACGTCGTCGCCGGATGCGGCGGCGCATTGCAATGATCTCCACCCACGGTTACGTGGCTGCGGAGCCTCCGCTCGGTGCACCTGACACCGGTGGGCAGGTGGTCTTCGTTTTGGAGTTATCCAAAAAGTTGGCTCAACTCGGGTATAAGGTGGATATCTGGACGCGGAAGTTTGATGGTCAACCTGACACCGAGCAGGTCGATGAGAATGTCAGTATCATCCGCATTCCCTGCGGTGGACCTGACTTTATCCCGAAAGAACAGCTCTATGCGCGCATCCCGGAGTGGGTGGAAAATGCGCATCGCATGATCGTGAAGCAAGGCTGGTCTTATGACTTCATCAACAGCCATTACTGGGATGCTGGGCTCGCCGGGCAATCGCTTTGTGCCGTGTTAAATGTGCCTCACGTCCACACCCCACATTCCTTGGGTTCATGGAAGAAGCGGCAGATGGAGGATGCGGCTCCCGATGAAAAGGAGAAGCTAGAGGAACAGTTCAATTTTAGCACAAGAGTGAAGCGTGAGGAGCGGATGTTCGCCGACGCGGATTTGCTCATCGCGACCTCTCCTCCGCAGTTGGATCTTTTGGTCTCCGACTACCACATCCCCCGTAACAAGGTGCGGATGATCCCACCCGGCTATGATGATAATCGCTTCTTTCCGGTTAGTGAGGCGACTCGGCAGACGATTCGGGATGAGTTTGGATACAGTGGATTGGTGATCAGTTCGATTGGTCGGTTGGCGAAGAACAAGGGTTTTGACCTGCTGATCCGTGCCTTTGCATTAGTGTCGGAGAGACTCCCTGACGCCAGTCTGCGGATCGCCGTTGGGATGCAGTCTTCAGACCCTGGAGATACCGATATGCTGAAGGAATTGGAGGATTTGGTGTCTGGGAATGGGATTGAAGAAAAGGTGATCATTCGTGATTCGCTCCCCGATGATCAAATGCCAGACTTCTATCGTGCCGCGGATGTCTTCGCTTTGTCGAGCCGCTACGAGCCTTTTGGCATGACCGCTGTGGAGGCACTTGCTTGCGGCACCCCAACGGTTGTGACAACTCGGGGTGGTCTCTATCGTGCATTGGACTTTGGGGTCCATGGATTGTACGCGGACACGGAGGATATCGACGAGTTTGCAATGGCCTTACTTCAGGCGCTCAAGTATCCGAGGTTGCGAACACGAATGAGCCAACAGGGCAGTCAGAGGGCGCGGGCACTATTTACCTGGACTGGAATTGCCCAACAACTGCTGCGTGCGGTGGAAGATCGCATGGCGTTGGATGTGGCGGAGGCAGTCCCTGCTGACGCCGGAACACTGTCGTCCCAACACGCAGTCGAAATCTAAGCCATGACAAAAGCAAATCCGATCCGACTTACCAGCTTTGATCTCGACGGCACCTTGCTCGGTAAGCCTGATGCGACTTTGATGTTCCGCCATGCTTGGGACCG
>CAZCAL010000181.1:6839-8653 GCA_964496625.1 uncultured Verrucomicrobiaceae bacterium
GCCCAACGAACGGTCTCCCGCTCGGATCTGCCCGATGCGGATTATTTGATCTGTGGAGTCGGCACCTTGATCTACGATGTGCATGGCCGACGCACGGTGCAGGAGTTCGCGGATATCATGGCCGAAGGCTGGGATCGAGATCGTGCCGAGCAAGTGGTGCAGGGTTTCACCGGCGCAATCCGCCAGCCCGAATATCACCAAAACGCATACAAATCCAGTTGGTATCTGCATCAAGCACCGCCGGAGCTGGTGGCACAAATTGAGTTCGCTCTCAGTGTGGCGAATATTGAGGCGATCGTGGTCTATTCCAGTGATCGTGATCTCGATATTCTCCCGAAATACGCCAACAAGGGCAATGCTCTGGCTTGGCTTTTGCGTCACCTGCAGATCCCGGCCGAGCAAACCATTGTTGCTGGCGATTCAGGCAATGACCTGGCTATGTTTCAGATCCCAGGGGTGCGCGGTATTGTGGTGGAGAACGCCCAGCCGGAGTTGGTCGAAACTCTCGTCGGGAAGTCGTTCTTCCACGCCCAAACGATTTGCGCCGATGGGATTCTCGAGGGCTTGGTGCACTACGGACTGTTCTCAGAGGTTCCGGTCTGCGCAGCGGATGTGGAGCCCCGGCATGTGCAGTTCGAGCCAGAGATACGCCAACTGCTTGCAGAAGAGGCACCGGAGGCGCTGACTCAGGAAGATCGCGACTATCTGGGTGTGGCCTACACGAAGGCCATCGAGGCGCTGCGGAGAAACATTACGCCCGTCGGCTTTTCTGCCTGCTCCTTGGCGGATAATGAAACGAAAGGAACGGATGCGAACTACCGCAGTGTTTGGGCGCGTGACGGTTCCATCACTTTGATTGCCTCACTGCCGCTCGCCGATCCTGATGTCCGGCATTGTCAGCGGGAGACGCTCCGCACCTTGCTCTCCCATGCTTCCAGAAACGGCCAAATTCCAGCCAATGTGCGCATCGATTCGCTGACGCCGGATTACTCAGGCGTTGGTGGGATATGCTCCATTGATAGCGGTTTGTGGACGATCATTGCTGCGTATGAATATCTGCGGGTGGCGAGGGAGACGGCATTCATCCGGGAGTTCCTACCAGTTCTCCAGCGGGCGATGGATTGGCTGACGGCCCATGATTCAAACAACGACGGACTGCTTGAGATCCCAGAGGCGGGGGATTGGACGGATCTATTCGGGCGCTCTTACAATGTGATGCTGGATCAGGTGATCTGGTATCGCGCCAATATCGCCTTTGGTCGCATTCTGGAAACGCTGGGGCGCACTGAAAAGGCGGGGGAGTATCTGCGCTGGTCCCAGACGGTGAAGACGGCCATTGTGCAGCGCTTCTGGCCGAGCACGTCCTCCAATTGCATGAGCCGAAGTTTTGCCGACATGCAGTTTAGTGTGGGGGATGCGCCCTATCTTTTAGCGCAGGTGACACCGTTTGATTTCAATTGGCGTTGTGATGTCTATGGCAACATCCTTGCTTTTCTGTTCAACGTTCTCGACGTTGGCCGTGCCCGCACCGCCTTCCGTTTCATGTGGGGGGTGGGGGTAAACCAGCCTTTTCCTGTCGCCAATCTTTATCCGGTCGTGATGCCAGGTGATCCAGACTGGAAGCCTTATTATGCGGTGAATATGCTGAACCTACCTCATCACTACCACAATGGGGGTATCTGGCCCTTCATCGGTGCGAAGTGGGTGCAATTCATCAGCCGTCTCGGGATGCGTTCACTGGCGCTGCAGGAACTGCTGAAGTTGGCAAAGCTGAATTTCCACGGCGTCCAGAATGAATGGGAATTCAATGAGTG
>CAZCAL010000182.1:0-8637 GCA_964496625.1 uncultured Verrucomicrobiaceae bacterium
GCCTTGTTGCCTTCTGGGCGTTTACCGACGGAGGATTGGCCCATAAAGGTTGCTCCTTCTTCGATGGAAAGTGTCCCTGCGGTGATGTCGCCGACGAGAATCGCATTGCTCTTCAATTCGCAGCGCTCTTGGACGGTGATATTGCCTTCAACTTTGCCGAAAATCACCACCGTGCGGGTTTTGATTTCGCCCTTAATGTTGGCGTTTTCACCCACGGTCAGAGAACCGTCTGAGTGGACTTCACCCTCAATGCGACCGTCAATGATCAGGTCATGTGAGAATTTAATGGAGCCTTTGATTTCGACGTCGTTAGCGAGAACGTTTTTGCTGGATGTCATGGGGGGTGGAGATGAAACGCGTTGCGGTTGCGCAGGAGGGGAAGACAGGATGGGTGAACGTTCCGCCGGAGCGGGTGCTTCACTGCGCCGGTCGTCTTTCTGCCCGTCGTTGGATTGTCCGATAATTTGCCTTAGCATCGATTGAATTTACACGGTTATCGGTAGCAGTGTCAATGCCGCTCTCTTGGTTTTTTCGTTTCGAGCAAAAAAATCTACGCCGTGTGGACCTTGGTTTTCAGAGCGACTGAATCGGCTAACTCCTCGGCTGGATAAGTCCAGATTTCACTCAGCGTCGGGTGATAATGCGGAACCTTGGCCAAATCCGCCGCTGTGCTGTGAAAATGCATCGCCACCGCGATTTCGTGGATCAACTCTGTGGCCTGAGGTCCCACGCAAAGGCCTCCCAAAATTTCTCCAGTTTCTGCGTGGGCCAGTAACTTCACGAACCCGTCGGTCTCACCCATGACCATTGATTTGCCGTGATCGTCAAACGGGTAGTCCGCAGACTCAAAAGGTGTGCCGGCCTTTTCCAGTTCTTCTTCGCTGGCCCCCACTGCCGCCACCTGCGGGTGGGAAAATACGCCGAAGAGCCGCAATCGATAGTCCATCTCCTCGAGCGCCTCCGTTTCTCCGTCCATGATTTTGCGGGCGTTGCGGGCTGCGATTTCACCTTGCTGAACCGCCAAATGCACGACATCAAGGGGACTGCAAACATCACCCGCAGCGAGGATATGTGGCTGGGATGTCTGCATCGTTTTTTGGATCGAGATCTTGCCACGCACCAGATGGATCGCTGCTTTTTCGAGATCGAGACCGCTGGTGGCAGGCCGACGACCAGTCGCTAGGAGGATTTCGGCTGCCTCCAGGACATGTGTCGCCCCGTGATGATCTGTGAAGGTCACCTGCTTCTTTCCAGCGTTGCCAGAGACCTCTCGCAGTTGTGTGCCGCAGTAGCTCTGAATGCCCCGCTTCTTGTAGGCTTCGCGAACGGTGTGGCTGCACTGCTTGTCCAGCCCCGTAAGCAATTGAGCGCTGCGTTGAACGATGGCGACATGCCTGCGCATGGCGTGCAAATAGTGCGCCATCTCCAGGGCGATAGCTCCTCCTCCGAGGACGATGAAGGAGGATGGAAGGTCCGCTGCATCCAGAATTTCGTCGCTGGTCCAGAATCCTGTTTCTGCTAACCCAGGGACGGGTGGCACATTCGATTCGGATCCCGTCGCGATGCAGATGAACTTGGAAGAGACATTAAAAGAGGCACTGCCATCTCGCGGCACGACTTCCAAGGTATGCGCATCGCGAAATGATGCCCGCCCTCGATACAGGGACCAGCGGCCGTCTTGCAGTTGTCCCTGCCGGTAGCCTGCAAAGTCTGCGATCAACCGCCTCTTGCGGTCACGGATCGCTCCGATGTCAGGAACGCCAGCCTGCGCTTCTAGACCAAATTCAGCGGCACGTTCAATGGTGAGTTGACGATCTGCGGACTCGATCAGCGTCTTGCTCGGCATGCATCCGCGCAGGATACACAGCCCGCCGAGTTCCTCCGCTCCGTCTATCACCGCCGTTTTCATGCCGAGGGAATGAGCCGTTCGCGCAGCCGCGTAACCGCCACTGCCACCGCCGATGACGGTGAAATCAAAATCAAAGTCGTTCTTGGACATGGCGCTATCTCACACTGGACAAGGGCTCTCGCAACTGCTTCCGAGCTCATCAGTGATCGCCCGAAAAAGCTGTCCTGTAAGCAGAAATTCTGTGCTAGAGAAAAGAGTCATGCCGTTTCCTCGCATTCTTTTCCTCGATATCGATGGTGTGCTGAATCACGCGGGCTCCGTCCCCATTGGCGACGGCTTCGTAGTGGAGCCAGACATCGCGCAAAGGCTGAATGAAATTACCACCATGACGGGGGCTGGCATCGTTATTACCTCACTGTGGAGACGCCAGTTTGCGGTGCCGGAATTGCAGCAAATTCTGCGGAGGGCAGGGGTGATTGGCGAAGTCGTCGGTGTCACGCCAGACCTCAGGGCTTCGCACGGGTACGGCGTTGAGCGAGGGTGGGAGATCGGCCATTGGCTACAGGAGCATTTCCCTGATGGCGGAGTAACTTTTGCCATTCTGGACGACAATCCCATCGGGCCGCTGAGTCGTTATCTTGTCCCGGTATCTTTTTCAACGGGTCTGGCTGACGCGCAGGTCACGGAAGTGGTGCGACGATTGAAGTCGCCGACGGGTTAAACTTCTCATTTGCTGGCAGCGGCACTTTCTGACAGTGTGAGGTCACCATGGGGAAGGCGTTAATCATTTTGGGCTGCTTGGTTTGGATCGCGTTTTGCATGCGATTCTGGCTGTTGATCAACCGAAGAAACGTGTGGCAGCGACACCTGATCGCGATCGCCGCCGGGCTCGGCGGAGGCCTCATCTACCTGCTGGGCACGATGATCGAGGTGGCGTTGCGTCCGCCACCGGAGCCGTCTGCACCGATTGAGGAACTTCGCACAGGCGAAGATGTGCGGATCTCGATCCCCGTTAAAAAGTGATCGTTACAGGGCGGACAGCAGCTTTTGATGGATACCGTCAAAGCCGCCATTGCTAAAGACCACGATCACATCACCAGGACGTGTCTGCTCCTTGAGTCGGGCGACAATCGCGGCGGTATCCGGCTCGAAAAAGCAGGCCTTTCCGGCGGCGGTGACGGCCTTGGCAACGGCGTCTGTGTCGAGGCGTTGGCCCTCAGGCACCTTCTCAGGGTTCGCTACAGCGGCGACGACAGAGCCATCTGCTTCTGTGAGTGCGCCGATGAGTTCCGCCTGGAGCACATTGCGGCGGCTGGTGTTTGAGCGGGGCTCAAAGACGGCCCACAGGCGCTTGCCGGGATAGCGTTGGCGGAGACCGCGCAGGGTCTCGCGGATGGCCGTCGGGTGATGGCCAAAGTCGTCCATCACCGTGATGTCATTCACCACCCCACGCACCTGCTGTCTGCGGCGGATGCCTTTGAAGCTCAGCAATGCCGCGCGGATCGTCTCATCATCGATCCCCGCAAATCGTGCCGCATTGATGCACATGGAGGCATTGCGGACATTGAACTCTCCGATCATCGGCAGGGTAAAGGGCACACCGTTCAGTTCAAAGGTCGTGCTTTCTGGTGCTGGATCAGTGATCACGATACGCACATCACAGTCCGCGCCCGTGCCTACCGTCTTGATCGGGGCTGGGCTTTTGGCGCGCAAGCTCAGGCAATTTTTATCGTCTCCATTCATCAGCACTAGGCCATTTCGTGGCACAATGTTCAAGAAGCGCTGAAAGGTCAGCAGGACGTCATCGAGATCGCGGAAAATGTCTGCGTGATCGAACTCAATGTTGTTCACGATAGCGCACTCTGGCAGGTAGTGGAGGAATTTGGACCGCTTATCAAAGTAGGCCGTGTCGTATTCGTCACCCTCAATCACAAAGAGATCTGAGTCAGTGAATCGGGCACCGCTAGCGAAGTTCTCTGGCACCCCGCCGATCATGTAGCCGGGGTTTTTGCCCGCACACTCCATGATCCAGGCCAGCATGGTGGTGGTGGTGGTCTTGCCGTGGGTTCCGCTCACGACGAAGCTGCGCTTTCCTTGGATGACCTCTCGCTTCAAGAGCTCTGCCATTGAGAGGTAGGGCAGCTTTCGGTCAAGCACGGACTCTAGCTCGGCATTGCCGCGAGAGATGGCGTTGCCGACAACGATCAAGTCCGCCGTTGCGGGCACGTTCTCGGGTTTGTAACCTTCTGAGAGTTGGATGCCTTTTTCCTCCAATACGGTGGACATAGGGGGATAGACCTTTTCATCCGAGCCGGAGATGGTGTAGCCCTGGTCGCGCAGTGCGGCGGCGGTGGAGCCCATGGCCGTGCCGCAGATTCCGATGAAATGGATGTGTTTGGAGAATTTGTCGGACATGAAGTTGCACAGATCCTATCAGGCGGAAAGCGCTTCCCGTCCCTGATTGGGGCGCGCATGTTAAGCAGAGATGACGGCGGTGAAAAGGAAAATTGCCTCTCGCCTAGATCCGATGGAGGGATTTTTTTGCCAACGGACTGCAACCGCTTGAACCGCGGGGCGCGTTGCTTCACTATCCGCCGATGCCTACGATTCCCCCATCTTCAATTACCGATGCGTTAAAATGGCGCTATGCCGTCAAAGCCTTTGACCCCAACCAAAAGATTTCAGCAGAGACCTGGGCAGCTCTGGAGGAGGCTCTCGTATTGACTCCGTCGTCCTTTGGCCTCCAACCGTGGAAATTTATCGTCATTCAGGATCAGGCACTGCGGGAGAAACTCGTTCCTCACGCATGGAATCAACGTCAAGTCGCCGATTGCTCCCACCTCGTCGTCATGACCTCGCTACGTCAGATGGATGATGCCCACATTGACGCCAACATCGCGCGGATGGTGGAGATCCGCGGGGGCACTGCCGACGCCTTGTTAGGCTTTCGCAAAATGGTCGCAGGGTTTCGCGCTGGGGCAGAGCAGCAGGGCTGGCTGGATAGCTGGGCCAAGCTCCAGGTGTACATCGCCCTCGGTCAACTCATGATGGCGGCCTCCCTCCTCGGCGTTGATACCTGCCCAATGGAAGGCTTCGTTGCTGCCGAAATTGACGAGGTGCTGGGCTTGACCGGTACCCCCTACACCACCGCCGTGCTTTGTCCCGCAGGCTATCGCTCCATCGATGACAAATATGCCGTCCTGCCGAAGGTTCGCTTTGCCGCAGCGGATGTGATTGAGCATCGCTAGGCGGTGCGACGTGCGGACCTCCTGGTCCGCTGCCGGTAGCTTGGCCAAATCACTCCCCACTCGGCATCTCCTCCAGCAACCGCAGCCCCTCCTTAAACCTTGGGGAAAGCGCCAGAGCCTCCAGCAGGTGCCGCTTTGCGCGGGGGCTGTCGGTGGCTTGGTTCAGCTTCGCTAAGCGAAAGTGAATCTGCGTGGGATTGATCGGCTTCAGCAGCAGCACCCGCTCGTACGCTGCGATGGCGTCGGCGGCTTGTCCTTCGGCCTCATCAGCCTCAGCCAGGGCTTGCTGGGCTTCGCGGAGGAAAGGGTTTAGCGCCAGGATACGGTGCGCATTCGTGCGGACATCCGCCCAGTTTTTTGCAGGTGCATCCACCTCCAGCAGGCGGAGAAAAGCGCTCATCGCATCTGGTTCCCGCGCTGCTAGGTCACGCAGCACCGCGATTTCTTCTTTGTCTCGTTTAAGCTCCCGCAAGACCTGAGCCTTCACCATGTAACCACTGTCACCTGAAGTGTCTTCGGGCACCAGTCGGATCAGTTCATCCGCCCCTTTCAGCGCCTCTTCCCATCGTTCGTTGCTGAGATCATCCTCCAGTTGACGCCGCACCGCCCAAAGGTTGTTGGGATTCTTTTTCAGGAAGGCGGCAAACGAGTCCTTGTCGGTGGCATTGACCTTTTCCCCATCGGGCTTTTCCCAGTCGGCAGCGGCGCCGAAAGCTTCCGCCTCCTTCTTCAACACCTCCGCAAATTGTGGCTCAAGGGTTTCGATGGGCGCCGTATTGGCGCTCAGGGCATCATTGATGCGCCTGCCTGCCGCCAGATCCCGCAGCACACCTTTGAATTTCTCCTCGCCAAAGGTGTGGATCAAATAGCGCACGACATGGGATGACTCAAAGTAGGCAAACATCACCTCGTCATCGCTTTCCGCGTTGGTGAAGGCGCTGCTCAGTTCACCCACTGGCGTCATCTTGTCCTCCTCCAGGATCATCTCGCGGAAGGTCGTATTCATCTTCATGCCCCAGGCGGGGTTCCGCTGCGATTCCTCATAAACGGAGATGCCCTCGCTCAGCCACCGCGGCATCCGGTTCTTCGTCGCCGATAAGGTCACGACGTGGCAAAACTCATGCCACAACGTCGCCTCCCAGTTATTCCGTCCATGCGCCAGACTGCCGGGGCTGTTCAGCGTGATCACCGTCCCAAAACAAACCCCCAGCAAGCCCTGCCCACCCAAACTCCCAAACGTACGGATCGCGAAGTCTTGCTGACTCGGAAAAAACTCCACTAGCACCGGACGCTTTAGTTCCACTCCATAGCGAGCCGTCAGCACACCCTTTGCATCCCGCAGGAGGGAAAGCGCGCGTTCCCCGTAGATCGGCCATTCGCGGGCGGGCATCTTCAGGGTAAAGTCCTCAAACTTCTTCTCCACATAGCCGTCGATTTCCTTCTCCAGCAGTCCCAGATTGTGCGCCTGCACATTGTAGCCATCCGCTTTACGCACCTCCTCTGCCAAGGTCCACGCCTCAGCTTCCTCGCCAAGACGCAGCAGGTCGTTGGAGAGTTGCAGCCGAGCTTGCAAATAGCTCGGATCAAGCCCCAGCGCCGACCTCTGATGCGCGGCACCTTCCGCAAAACGATATGCTCTGGATAACACCCGACCCAGGGTATAGTCCACCTCTGCATTCGATGCTACACGCTTCAGACCGTTGTCCCTGGCCTGTTTTGCCGCAGCTTCATCCGCATTGGCCAGCACGGCGATGGCGGCACGCAGCGCCCAGGCTTTTGGACTGCTGTCATCGACATCCAGCACCTGCTGGATCAGCCCTTCCGCATCCAAAAAGCGTTCCCCCGCGATCAGCATCTCCGCCCTAGCCAGCAGCGCTTCTTCGTGGCGAGGATTGATCTCGATCACACGGGTGAGGCTTTCCCCGGCCTTTTCGCGATCCCCATTAAAGTAGGCTCTGGCCAGCCCGTAGCGCAGTTCGGGGGTTTCTCCATGGTTCTTCAGCCCGGCACGGAAGACGTCCGCCGCTCTCGCAGGATCGCTTTTTTCAAGAGCCAGAAAGCCCTCCGCTAGATAGGGTTCCTCCGCCTTTGGATCCTTCTTTTGACCCTGCTGAAAGTAGCTGCCAATCACCTTCTGCGCGTCTGCACCCAGAGCCAGCGCAGCCTCGCCCAGCGCTACCCACTCGGCGGCAGAGCGCTCCGCAGCGGGTTTCTTGCGGGCCACTTCATTCACCAGGGCCAGCACCGCATCGGCGGCATCGTTCCGGCGCAGATCGTGGGCCAGATTGTAGCGCAGCATCAGCAATCGCAGATCGTCTGGGTAGGCCTTCAGCATCACCTCAGACTCCTTCAGTGCGGCATCGATCTGCCCGACTGCTCGCATCGCACGGAGCCGATAGATCCGCCACTCCACCGCCTTCAGATTGCGGGAGATGGCCTGCTCACAGATCCTCGCACAGAGGTCGTATTCTCCATGCTCTAGCAGTTTGGCCACCGGACCGAGATTACGCTCCTCAAAGATGCGATTTACGTCCAGTTGCTGCGCCATGGCACCTGTGCCCATCACCAGACCCAACCAAAAAATGCCGACGCGTTGTTTCATCGGAGACTAAACGACCACACCGCGCCGGTTTTGGCAATGCGGAAGAATCGAGCGACAGGCTTTGCCGACACCCGCTAAGCAGTTCGTGCTGCGCAGCGCCGAAGTGAATAAACCACACTAGTTGGGCTGGCTTGACGGGGTTTCAACGGTAGGATCGCGTTCATGATTGCTGATTTAGAGTCCATTCCTTTTTTGCACGGCGGGCCGCTTGGTCGGGCTCGTTTCAAGGCTTTGCCAGAGGACTTTGTCGTCGAGGAAGTGCTCGGATTTGAGCCATCAGGGGAAGGGGAGCATTGTCTCGTGTGGGTGGAAAAGCGGGACTTGGACAGCAATGCGGCAGGCGCACGATTGGCAGATGCGCTCGGCATCCGACGGCGGTTGGTGAGTCACTGTGGATTAAAGGATCGGAATGCCGTGACTCGGCAGTGGTTCAGCATTCACATTCCGGGGCAACCCTCGCCTGATCCATCGGTCCTGGAGTCGGAGGGATTGCGGGTCCTTAACGTGACGCGGAATTCCCGCAAGCTTCGTCGCGGCATCCATCAGGGGAATCGCTTCACCATTCGGCTGCGGGATCCAGACTTTGAGCCTGGCCTGGCCGAGGCGCGTTGGGATCAAATTGTTGAAAAGGGGGTGCCAAACTTTTTTGGCGAGCAACGATTTGGCCGGGAAGGGCGCAATGTGGAGAAAGCTCTGGCCATGTTTCGCGGCGAGTTCACACCGGGAGATCGCCTTTTGCGGGGGCTGCTCCTATCTTCGGTGCGGAGTTTTCTGTTCAATGCGGTGGTGACGGAGAGGATGGCTAGGGGTGTCTGGAATCAGGCGCTGAGTGGCGAGGTCTATGGGTTTCCCGACAATGGGACGCTCCTTATCATCGAAAATCAGCGTGGGGATGAGGCAGGGAGGTTTGAGAAAGGGGTGCTCGAACTGACGGCACC
>CAZCAL010000183.1:0-8633 GCA_964496625.1 uncultured Verrucomicrobiaceae bacterium
GGCGGATCGTGACGGTGTGGATCACGTGGAGTGCCATTACCTGCACAACGGTGGGCTTTCGACACCCGAAATCGTCACCGGCACCACCGCATGGACTTGGGCGATTCCTGTCAATAGCGGGGATGGGGGACGCTACACCCTCTTTGCTAAGTCCGTCGATTCGCTTGGGGAGCAATCGAATGTGGCGACCCTCAGCTTCCGGGTTGCCCTGAGCGCAAATCTCGTGGTCGCGGTTGACGGTCCAGGGAAGGTGTCCACGGGCTATTTGGGGACGACACCCAGAGAGGTCGGCAAGCTTTACACTCTGACCGCCACGCCGTTGTCCAAGAAGAAGTTCACTGGCTGGAGCGGGAGTATTACTTCGACCGCCAAAAGTATTTCGTTCCTGATGGAAGAAGGCTTTACTTTGCAGGCCAACTTCACCGACTAAGCTTGGACCCAATGAAATTGAGAGGTCATTTTTTGGTATTGAGTCTGTGGGTGGGAATCCTCGGACTAGGTTCCGCTGACGCCGGTGTCGTAGAGGATTGGAACGCGGCTTTTGTCCAAGCGGTGAAGCTGGAGACTCCGCCGCCGTGTTTGGTGTCGCGAAATCTTCCTATTCTCCATCTGGCCATCTACCGCGCCGTTCGCAGTGCCCATGCAGCAGGGATGGGTGAGAAAGCCCAGCAGCAGGCTGCCCTTCATGCCGGGGGGCGGGCTTTTCGACTCTTTTTCCCTTCCCAGTCAAAAATCGCTGACGATCTGGAAGCTAAGCACGGTTTGGCAACAGCGGCGAAAGGTGGTGATCACCCCTGGCTTCCTCTGGCGGATGCAGCGGTGGAGGTGACATTCAAGCAGCGGGAAAATGACGGCTCCTCAACCACGGTGCACTATGTGCCAAGTGACAAGCCTGGGCAATGGCGCCGCACCCCTCCAAACTTCCGCCCGCCCGAGTTGCCCCACTGGATGCAGGTCAAGCCTTGGGTGATCGACGATCCTGCCGCCTTTCTTCCTCCGCCACCTCCAGCACTTGATAGCGAGGCATACGGTAAGGAAATCCAGGCAGTTCGTGAACTCGGCGGTAAGTCCAGCGCCACCCGCACGGCTGAGCAAACACTCGTGGCGCACTTCTGGTCGGACTTCAGCTACACTACCTCGCCGCCGGGCCATTGGAATGACATTGCTAGGGATGTTTGCAGGCAAAAGAAGCTGACGACTTTGGAGACGGCACATCTGTTTGCCGTGCTGAATGTGACATTGGCAGATGCCTGCATCACGGTGTGGCACTGCAAATATCACTACAATTTCTGGCGTCCCGTGACGGCGATTCAACGAGCCGACGAGGACGGGCTCGACACCACCCAGCCTGACAAGGCGTGGGTGCCTCTCTTGGTGACGCCACCACACCCCGAATATGTGTCAGGCCATTCTGGGTCCAGCGGGGCTGCTGCAGCGGTTCTAGAACATTTCTTCCCTGCGGGCTCAGTATCGTTTGATGCAGGGAGTGATGACGTAAAGGACGTGAAGAGGCATTTCACCTCCTTCACCGCATGCGCGGAAGAGGTGGCAATGAGTCGGCTCTACGGAGGCATCCATTACCCCATGTCGGGCACAGAGGGGCTAAAACTCGGACGCAAGGTGGCGGAGGAGGTAATGAAGAACTTCGATCAGAAGATGAAGTGATGAATCAAGGGGCGTCACCGACGCCATGATCCGCCGAAGCGACAAAAGGTTGCGTAAAACTGCGGGAGGCGTCAGTCTTTGTGTATCTTATGAACGCCTCCCGCCTCGTCGTCGTTGTTATCTCCATCTTCATTGCGGCCTGCAAGCCCTCAGGGTCATCCAGTACGACAGCCTCCGGCAAACCGCGAGTCGCGCTGGTCATGAAATCGCTGGCTAACGAGTTCTTCCAAACCATGGCGGAGGGTGCCAAAAGGCATCAGGCTGCGCACGCTGGTGACTATGAGTTGGTCGTCAATGGCATCAAAAACGAAACCGATCTTGCGGAACAGGTTGGCTTGGTTGAGCAAATGGTGTCGCAGGGAGTGCAGGCGATTGTGATCGCTCCAGCTGATTCAAAGGCGCTGGTCACTGTGTTAAAGAGAGCCAAAGACGCCGGGGTGCTGGTCATCAATATCGATAACAAGCTCGATGCGGACACCCTGAAACAAGCTGGAATCGCCGTGCCTTTTGTGGGTCCCGATAACCGTGCCGGTGCAAAGGCCGTGGGTGAGGTGCTAGCTAAAAAACTGATGGCAGGTGATGAAGTGGCGATCATCGAGGGCGTGACTACCGCGTTTAACGGACAGCAACGCACAGCCGGTTTTGAGGATGCGATGAATGCCGCTGGAATGAAAATCGTAACAAAACAGAGCGGGCAGTGGGAGATGGATAAAGCAAATACCGTTGCTGCTGGAATCTTGGCCTCATCCCCGAATGTCAAAGCCCTTCTCTGTGCTAACGACAATATGGCGCTGGGCGCTGCGGCTGCCGTGCAATCTTCGGGGAAGGCTGGGCAGGTGCAAATTGTTGGATTCGATAACATTGTGGCGATCAAACCGCTATTGAACGATGGGCGCGTTTTAGCTACGGCTGACCAACATGGCGACCAACTCGCTGTGTTTGGAATTGAGGCTGCATTGAAGGCACTCAAAGACAAGTCAACGCCTACCGATCAGCAGACGCCTGTGGATGTTGTTACTAAATAAGGGGCATTGAAAGTAGGTTAAGTTGCCTCAAATTGAGCAAATGAGAATTTGAGGGATTTAAACTGCGAGTTTAAATTGCTCAAAATGAAGGGTATCCAAAGAGACATCACACCACACCTCCTGACGGCGGCCAAAAACTTCCCCGCCACGGTCGTGACAGGCCCGCGTCGCTCTGGGAAAACTTACATTTTGAGGCATCTTTTTCCGAAGGCAGAATATTACCTTTTTGAGGATCCTGACATCATTTCCAGATTTCGCGAAGACCCCCAAGGGTTTCTCGATGGGGTTAAACCGCCAGTGATTCTCGATGAGATCCAGAATCTCCCAGAAGTTTTTAACTATGTGCGCAGTCGAATTGATGCGCAGCCGAGAAAGATGGGCCAGTGGTTTCTCACGGGTTCGCAAGAGGCAGGCCTGATGCGCAACGTCACAGAGTCCATGGCCGGCCGTGCAGCGGTTCTTCAATTGTTGCCATTGAGTCTGAAAGAAACCACCAGAGTGTCCCTCCTGAACGGTGGTTATCCTGAAGTGCTTGCTCGACCCAAGGCCTCCAAGCTTTGGTTCAGTTCCTACCTTCAAACTTATCTGGAGCGCGACGTCCGTTCCGTCAGTGCAGTGCATGACCTCGGCGCATTCCGCCGCTTCATGTCGCTATTGGCGACCCGCCATGGCCAGATTCTGAATAAGACAGATCTTGCGGGTCCCCTCGGCATGAGTGTGCCAGGGATTGGTAAGTGGTTGGACATTTTGGAGACGACCGCGCAGATCTTTGTCATCCCTCCGTTCTTCGAAAACCTGGGAAAACGCATCATTCGTGCCCCACGCATCTACATTGCTGATCCAGGGTTGGCTTGCCACCTTCTGGGGATCGATACCGAGACTGAATTGGAAAAATCCCCGTTCCTTGGTGCGATCTTCGAGGGTTTTATTGCGGCTGAAATCATCAAGTCGCAGGTCAATGCAGGGATGCGACGTGAGCTCTATTACTTTCGTGACCAGCAAGGCTTGGAGGTGGACTTTGTCGTGCCGGGGAAGAGCGGCTCCATGACACTGGTGGAGGCTAAATCCAGTCGCACGGCAAAGCCGGATATGACGCTGCCGATGCGTCGTTTGGCGACCGCGTGGAAGAGTCATTTTGGTGACAAACGTCAAGTTCGCAGTCTCCTCGTTCACCGACCTGCAAGGGCTGCAGTGGCATCTAAAGCAATTGCGGAAGGGTTATAAGCCTGCTCATGGAAGGAGCTCGTGAACCATCTGAAAACTTGATATTAGAATCCGATCAACTTTGAGGAATCTAAACTGATAGTTTAAATTGCTCAAATCAACACCATTGTCATTTAATGCTCAAAACCATATTTCGCCGCTGGACTGATTACCTGATTCTCATCGCCGTTCTCACTGCGATGATTGTGCTGTTTGGCTTTCTGCGGGACAGCTTTTTCAGCGTCGCAACCCTTGGCTCGGTGGCGAATCGCATTCCTGCGTTGGCCTTGGTGGCGACTGGCATGACTCTGGTGATGATCACAGGCGGAATCGATCTATCGGTTGGGTCGGTGCTAGGTTTTTGTGGGGCGGCGGTTGGGGTGATGATGGCGGATTGGCAGTGGGGACTTGCTCTCGCCGTGCTGTCTAGTCTGGTGCTAGGCGCCTGTATCGGTGGAACGACAGGGGCCGTCAGTGTGAAGCTTGGCCTGCCCTCGTTCATTGTGTCACTTGGGATGCTGGAGATCGTTCGCGGTCTGGCCTTCTTGACTACCGATTCCCAGACGAAATACATTGGGGCAAGTATTGAGTCCCTTGGTGCACCATTTGGCAGCCTTGTGATTTCTCCGGCGTTTGTAGTTAGTGTCTTGGTGGTCATCGCAGGCCAGATTGTGTTGTCCCACACAAAAATCGGACGTTATCTGGTTGCTATAGGCGCGAGTCAAGAGGCCGCCCTTATCTCTGGCGTGCCTGTTGATTCTCCGCGAATTTTGGCTCATGCGTTGTTGGGGTCACTGACCGGACTCGCTGCGGTCTTCAATTGCTCACGTCTTGGTAGTGCAGACCCCAATGCTGGAGTGGGTTTTGAACTCGGTGCCATCGCTGCCGTTGTGGTTGGTGGCACTAGTCTCGCGGGTGGACGAGGCAGCGTGGTGAAGAGTTTCCTCGGTGTCTTGATCATTGCGACGCTGGAGGCTGGGCTCGTGCAAATTGGAGCCAGTGAACCCATGAAACGTGTCATCACGGGGGCGGTAATCGTTGTTGCCGTGCTTGCTGATAGCTGGAGGAGGAAATGAATCTATGAAACTAACGATACTTGCTCTCTTGGTGCTTGGGACGTCGCTCTTCGCGGAGAAGCCACGAATTCTTTTTGATACTGACATTACTGGCGACGTCGATGATGTGCTGGCACTGGCGATGTGCCACAATCTAGCGGATCGTGGTGCTTGTGAGTTCCTTGGAGTGACGATTTCCAAAAACAATCCGCTGACGGTGAGCTTTGTGGACGCCCAAAATACCTTTTCCGGGCGGCCAAATTTGCCAGTTGGAGTCACTCATGATTCAACTGCACAGCGGCGTGAGAGCAAATATTTGAAATTGGCTGATTCGCCAGACTACCCACATGACATCAAGCACAACGACGCTGCCCGTGATGCGGTGGATTTGATTCGTGAACTCTTAGATAAGCAGCCTGATCACAGCGTCACCATTGTCAGTGTGGGTATCGCTTCCAACATGGCGAATCTGTTAAAATCGTCTGGCGGCGCTGAGTTGGTTCGACGGAAGGTTAAATGCCTGTCGTTGATGGCGGGGGCTTTTGCGTTCTGCAATCGAACCAACTATCATCTCGAGGCTAACGTCATCAATGGTATCAGTTACATGCAGACAGTCGCCAACGAATGGCCGGACGAGGTGCCAATCGTTTGGAGTGGATACGAGATCGGTGAGGCTCTACCGTTTCCTCGGATGGCGATCAAGCACGACCTGAATTATATGCCGCATCACATCGTCAAGGAGGCTTATCTTCTGCATAGTGGACCGGAACACGATCGGCCCTGCTGGGACGAGAGCAGCGTGCTCTATGCGGTGTTCCCAGAACGCGCTTATTTTGGGCTCTCGGAGCCAGGGCGCGTAATCGTTTTGGACGATGGTTTTACCCGGTTTACTGCGGCAAAGAATGAGAAAGGCAGCAGGAGGGATCGTTTCTTAACCATGACCTCAGTGCAACAATCACGCGCCCTTGAGGCGATTACCCAATTCACCGTCCAGCCGCCAAAGCGATGATGCTCTGGCTACAGCGACTCTCCGACGATCTCATTACAATTCAACGAAACACCATCCATGAAGCAACTCCTCCTTTCCATCATACTCTGCGGCCTTGCGCAGGCAGAACCCGTGAAGCTCATTTTCGATACAGACATGGGAAATGATGTCGATGACCTCATGGCGTTGTGCATGATTCATCAGCTACAGAAGCGGGGAACCGTCGAATTGCTGGCGGTGACCGTCACTAAAGATCACCCGCAGGCTGCGGCTTTTGTCGATGCGGTGAATACGCTCTATGGGTATCCCGACACACCCATCGGCGTTGTTCGTGATGGTGCGGCGAAGGAGGCAGGTAAATTTAATCTGCTGGCTGACGAAAAAAATGCCGATGGTTCTTTGCGTTATCCACATGATCTCAGCAGTGGTGCGGATGCTCCAGAGGCAGTGGGGCTGATCAAAAAAATTCTCGCTGCGCAGCCAGACGGCAGTGTAGCAATCGCTCAAGTTGGCTTTTTTACCAATCTGGCGAGGCTTCTCGATGATCCTGAAGGCAAGGCGCTGGCCGCAAAGAAGGTAAAGGTTCTCAGCATCATGGCGGGTGCTTTTCAGACGGTTCAGTGGAATACTCGACACCTCGAGTACAACGTGAAACTGGACATCCCTGCCGCGCAGAAGTTGGCAAAGAATTGGCCCACGCCGATGGTGTGGAGTGGCTTTGAGATAGGTGTGGCAGCTGCCTTTCCTCATGTCTCCATTGAAGAAGATCTGAACTACATCCCGCACCACCCGTTGAAGGAGGCCTACTACCTCTACAATCCACCTCCGCATGACCGCCCGACTTGGGATCCAACGGCCGTGCTTTACGCAGTGCTTCCTGATCGCGGCTACTTTGATCTTTCGCCATCTGGCACTGTGGTGGTGGAAGATGACGCTGCCACGTGGTTCCGACCATCCAAGGACGGCAAGGGCAATCATCGCTTCCTGGTGATGAGCCCCGAACAAACAGCGCGTGTGCGCGAGGTGATCGTGCAACTGTCCTGCGCACCTCCCGCGGGGCATTGATCAGAGTGATTCGCGGTCCAGCAAGGTTGGTAATACCTGCACTCCAGGGATGTTGCGCCCGCCTTTGATGAGTCGGAAGACGTGCTTGGCAAAGTGCGTGGGGTTCACGGCGTAGCGTGTGATTCTTGGCACAACATGGTCCAGGAAAGCATCGTCATCTCGACAAAGGATGGCTAGATCGTCTGGGATTTTTGTTCCCTTGCCTTGCAGCCACGACACGACTGTCAAGGCGTAGGCCGAACGCGCAACTAACAGTGCAGTGGGGCGGCGACGGGCGGCGAGGACTTTTTGCAATGTGTCTGCGATGCCCTTTGGGGTGCCATCGTGCTGCCAGATCTGTCCGCTGATACGCCCGGCACCTGATTGTTGCAGTCCATCGTTGAACCCCTCCAGACTCGCGAGATCTCCACCGAACTGCGGTGTTTGAATTAGCATGCCAATCACCTCATGCCCACGGGAGCGCATCAGCCCGACGGCATGGCGGCAGGCAGCGCGGTAGTCGCGATCCACTGCGGGCAGGGTAATATCCGACGGCAGTGAGCCGACCACGACACAACGCTGACCACTGTCTGCGAACCAGCGCTGCATGGCCGCCGTGCTTTGATAAAGCACCCAGGTGGTGTCTGGTGATGTTGCGACGAGGGTCGCTAGCGCGCGTTGTGGTGACCGCTTCGCGAATTCCGCACGCCCAACATGCACTTGAAGGGCGATGCCTTCATTGGCGAGTTGGCCACGCAACTGATCGACCCACAGAAGCACAAACGGTGGCATATCGTGCAGCGGCATTGGTGAGAGTAGCGCGATGTTGCCCTCCTGTGTTGTCTTTGGCGAACTGATGGCTGCAGGGAGAAGCCTTCGGCGCTTGTTCGATACTGGCTCCAGTACGCCTTCTTCTTCTAATTGGGCGAGTGCTACACGTAGAGTCGGGCGGCTGATACCAAGTCGTTTGCAAAGGGTGCGCTCTGAGGGCAGAAAGTCCTGCCATTCACCGCTTTGTACGAGCCCGCGCAAAAATTCCGCACTGTGCGCTGTCAACGAAGGTCTTGGGGGAAGGGTATGCATTGATAGGCGGATTCTAGTGTTCGGGGTGGCAATGGTAAACGCAAATTACCAAAGAGATGGCTTGTGTTATGGCGTTCCTCTCCAGACATTCATCACCTTCTTCTATGATCCCCCATTCCGAACTCCTTCAACTCAAGCGCTGGAATACCCCAACCATCTACAACGGTTGGGAACAAATCACCAAGCGTGATCCTAGTGCCGATGCTTTTAACATTGAAGAAACCCGTGACTTCATGCCTCAGATGGGACCGATGGTTGGCTACGCGGTGACGATTGTCATCGAGCCCAGTAACAAGGCTCATCGTGCTGCGAATCCCAATGCCGGAGAAGAGTATCGGCGTTACGTTGCATCGGTTCCAGGGCCGAAAATTGTGATCGTCCAGGATTTGGATAAGCCTCAGGTGATCGGATCGTGCTGGGGGGAGGTGAATAGTAACGTCCATCGCGCAATGGGTTGCGTCGGGACCATTGTGGATGGCGCGATCCGTGACGTGGATGAGATGACCAACGCGGGGTTTAAGGCGCTGGCTCGCCGACTTTGTGTGGGGCATGCACATGTCCATCCGGTTC
>CAZCAL010000184.1:0-3220 GCA_964496625.1 uncultured Verrucomicrobiaceae bacterium
ACGTGCTGACCATCGCCCCAGAAATATGCGTGGAAGTCGTCTCTCCCGGTAATACGCGCCAAGAGATGGAAGACAAGAGAGCGTTGTATTTTGAAGCTGGCGCTGAAGAAGTATGGCTTTGTGACGTCAAGGGCACCCTGCACTTCTTTTTGAAAGGCACACCGACCATCGCGGCCAAGGCATCCGCCCTTTGTCCGGCGATGACTCGCAAGGTGTAGGGCTTAGACATCCTACGCTTGGCGGAGCTGCATCCACAGGGCGCAGGGTCATGTCCGGCATTCCCCGGCCCCTTGCAGTGCTTCGCAAGCACTGAGGGCAGCCTGCCGTATCCCTCTTCCAATCATGCAAACTCCCAATTCTTCTCTCTCCCGCCGTGACGTGATCGCAAGCACGGTCAAAACTGGTGCAGCCATCGTCGCCGCCCCGTGGATTAGCCGTGCGGCAGAACCTGGTGCGCAGGTGCTGGAGACGCGCGTCATTTCCACCCAACCCCAGTTTTACCACGGTTGGCCCACTGTCGTGCGGCGGAAAAATGGGGAGCTTTGGCTGTCTTGGTCGGGTGGACGCGAATCGCACATCTGCCCGTTCGGCCAAGTGCACGCGATGACTTCACGCGATGACGGAGCAAGCTGGACTTTCCCCCGGGTGCTCCTCGACACTGCCATCGATGATCGTGATTCGGGGGTGCTCGAGACGTCCAAAGGCACATTGATCGTGACGACCTTCACGTCCTTGGCCTACGAGCCTCTGTTCGAAAAGAAGGCCGGCTTCGCAAAGCTGGGAGCAAAGGGCTGGGAGTCTGCCGAGATGACGCCGGAGCAGTTTGCGCGCTGGAAGGCCTGCCACGAGCGGCTTTCCGCAGAAGAGCGCAAGGCCGAACTGGGTGTGTGGTGCATCCGCTCCACCGATGGAGGCAAGAGCTGGTCCACCCGCATCCCAACCAACGTCAACAGCCCTCATGGCCCTGTCCAACTCAAGGACGGCAGGCTCCTCTACGCCGGTAAGCAGCTGTGGACGGACGAAAAAAAGATCGGAGTCGCCGAATCCAAAGATGATGGCGCGACTTGGCAATGGCTGGCGGAGATCCCCACCCGCAAGGGAGACATCGCAGCCAACCAATATCACGAATTGCACGCGGTCGAAGCCGCAAACGGCACCATCATCGCGCAGATTCGCAATCACAGTGATGCGAACAAGAGCTGGACGCTGCAATCCGAATCAAAAGACGGCGGCAAGACTTGGAGCGAGCCCCGCCCCATCTGCTTTGGCCTACCCTCCCACCTCCTGCGCTTGCGCGATGATCGCCTGATCATGACCTACGGACACCGCCGGGCACCGTACGGCAATCAAGCCCGTGTCAGCACGGATAACGGCAAGACCTGGGGAGAACCCATCACGCTCTCTGGAGATGGTAAGGGCAGTGATCTCGGCTATCCGAGCACGGTGGAACTTGCCGATGGGACACTCCTGAGCGTCTGGTATGAGGCCATGAAGGACACCCCGAAGGCAGTGCTGCGGCAGGCAAAGTGGAAGCTGGCGTGAGGACGCCGGCGTGGGCCACTCTGCATCAATCCAAAGGCAGGAATCGCACGCAAACACAGCCGCCGACCGGTTGCTTCTTCCCCGTAAAACTCAGTTTGCCTGTCTCCTGATCCACGCTGAACAGGGCGACGGTGTTGCTGTTTTGATGGGCGACGATCATCCACTTGCCGCTTGGGTCTAGGCAGAAGTTTCGGGGCACCGCGCCCTCCGAGGATGCATTCTGAATCAGCGTCAGTTTCCCTGTCTCCGAATCGCACTTGAAGACCGCGATGGTATCGTGGGTGCGATTCGACACATAAACGAATTTCCCATTCGGGTGCGCCACAGATTCCGCCGTGCTAAAGCCGGGCTTCCCCTGGTCCTCTGGCGGGAGAGTCGAGACAGTCTGGATCTCCGTCAGCGCGCCTTTTTCAGCATCGTAGGCGAAGACGGTCTCAGTCATCGCCATCTCGTTGTTCACAAAGATGAATTTGCCAGATGGATGGATTGCCAGATGGCGTGGACCGCTTCCGGGCGCGACCTTCGCAAACGGAGGATCATTCGGCTCCATCTTGCCAGTGGCGGGATCGATCTTATAGATGAGCACTTTGTCGAGACCCAAGTCACACACAAAGGCAAAGCGGTTGTCCGGGCTAAAGTTAACACTGTGTGTATGCGGCCCTTTTTGCCGACGGGGATCAGCCCCACTGCCTTCATGCTGGAAAAAACTCGCCGCCTCGCTCAGGGTGCCGTCGTCTTTGATGGCATAAGATGCACAGGAGCCGCTACCGTAATTCGCGATCGCAGCCAGCTTCCCCGTGTGATCCACATTCACATGACACGGACCCTGCCCCACCGCAGACACCTGATTCATGCGCGTCAGTTTGCCCGATGGAAGATCAATGCTGAAAGAGGTGACACCACTCCCCTTTGCACCAGCCTCCGCCATCTCTCCCACGCAGTAGAGCCACTTTTTGGACGGATGAATCGTCAGGAAGCTCGGGCTACCAGTCTCCGCAGCCACTTCCGGGGCTGAGAGCGATCCCGTGCTGGAGTCAAAACGCGAGACATAGATCCCCTGACTGCCCGTCTTCGCATTGGTATAAGTGCCAAAATAGACGAGACAATGTTCTCCAGCGAGGGCGCTGGCGGTTAGCGAGGCGAACACAAAGGCGAAGTGCTTGGGATTCATGGTGGCCGAGTCTGATCTGATCACTGACAGAGTGCAATGGGTTTTTGGCTGCCTGCGACTGCGAAAAGAGGCCGCTGCCACCGTGCCAGGCGTAGGCAATCATGATGCTGGGCAGTTTTAACTTCTTCATTCATCGGATTCGAGAGCGTCTTTGGGTGCGCCCACTGCTCATGTGCATCGTTGCCATCGCAGGCGCGGGGCTTGCCAAGACAGCGGACAATTTTGGAATCGCGGCGTCCATCCTCCCCAATATTCCAACCGAAACGATCGAGACGCTTTTGAAGATCATCGCCTCCAGCATGTTGGTAATTGCCACCTTTGCAGTCGGATCGATGGTCTCATCCTACGCATCCGCCAGTAGCACCGCCACCCCGCGCTCATTGCCCTTGGTCGTGTCTGACGACGTATCGCAAAACGCTCTGTCCATCTTCATCGGAGCCTTCATCTTCAGTATCATTGCCCTGATCGCGCTGATGAGCGGCGTTTATGGGACGACGGGTAGATTTG
>CAZCAL010000184.1:3230-8611 GCA_964496625.1 uncultured Verrucomicrobiaceae bacterium
GTGATCTTCTGTCTGACGATTTCAGTCTTCGGCATCGTCATTCTGGTCTTTCTGCGCTGGGTGGATAGCATCGCGCGGCTCGGAAAATTGGGGTCCACCATCGACAAAGTCGAGGCAGCAACAATGGAAGCCTTTCTGCGGCGCCGGCGAGACGTCCGCCTCGGTGGCTACCCGCCGATGCCGCTCCCAAAAACGGCGCAGGCAGTCCATGCGCCGACGGTGGGATATGTGCAGCGGCTCGATGTAGGGTCCTTACAGGCCTATGCAGAGGAGACAGAACTTCGAATTACGGTGGCCGCCTTGCCTGGTACGTTCTGCGCACCGGACCGACCCCTGGCCTTTGTTATGGTTGATCCCGGTTCCAAAAAGACCTTTGAGCCTACCCGAATTGCGGACGCATTCCGCATCGGCGACGACCGAACCTTCGAAGACGATCCGCGATTTGGGCTTGTCGTTCTTTCCGAAATTGCAGGGCGAGCCCTTTCCCCTGCCGTCAACGACCCAGGAACAGCCATCGATATCCTGGGCACGTTTGTGAGGCTCTTTGCCGCCTGGGCGAAGGAACCCGAAGACAAAAAGGAAGAGCCCTGCCAGTTTGATCGCGTCGCCATCGAAGAAATCTCCGTCCACGACATGTTTCAGGATGCCTTTACCGCCATTGCGAGAGACGGAGCTGGGACGGTCGAAGTGGGCATTCGTCTCCAAAAAGCCCTGCGATCGCTCAGTTCGATTGGAAATCCAGACCTCAAACTGGCTGCAGAGCACCAGGCCGACCAGGCCCTCCTGCACGCAGAGCAGGCATTGAAACTCCAGACTGAATTTGCCGCCGTTCGCGGAGTCCGCAGCACTGCTGGCACTACCGAGACTGCGCAGTAACTGTTCACAGGTTGCTTTCATGGGGAATTGTGCTTTTTTCGGACCTTCAACCCCTTCCCCAAGCTATCGCACCCATCTCATGTCTGACACGACCCACACTGAAAGTTCTGGCTCCTTCTGGTCCACCGCCAACATTGGCATCGCCGCCGCGCTGACCTTGTTTTGTGGCTACTGGTCTTTCGGGGTCTTGGGCGGCATCATCCGCGGAGGAAACCCACTTCCCGAAGCCAAAGCAATCGCCGCCGCACCTGCGGCAGCCGCCACAGCAGCTCCGGCCACCTCCGGCGGTGTGATTGAGCTGACCCAGAAGCCTGACACCGTGAACCCCATGCTCTACTTGACGAAGGAGTTCACCGTCAAGGCTGGGGACAAGGTAAAACTGACCTTCGACAACAGCGGCGCCGCCGCACCGATGCCGCACAACGTCATCATCAGCAAGCCCGGCACCAAGGACGCCATGATTGCAGCGGCACTCTCGCCAGAAGCTGCAACGAACGGCTTCATCCCCAAGTCGCCCGACATCATCGCCCACACCAAAACTTTGCAGCCTCTGGAGAAAGAAACGATTGAATTCGTCCTTCCGGCACCTGGCGATTACGTCATGATCTGCACCTTTCCCGGTCACGGCATGATGATGAATGGCGTGATCCACGCTCAATAACCTCTCAAACCCGCACGCACGCATGATCCCCATATCCGTCCGTTACGAAGGGGATCTGCGTTCGACCGCAGTCCACGGCCCATCCAGCCAAACACTGATCACCGACGCCCCCGTGGATAACCACGGGCGAGGCGAGTCATTCTCGCCCACCGACCTCGTCGCCACCGCGCTGGCGACCTGCATGGCGACCGTCATCGGGATCAAGGCCCAACAAAAGGGCCTCGACGTCACCGGCATGACGGTGACGGTGGAAAAGCACATGAGCCAAGACAGCCCGCGCCGAATTGAGCGCCTCCCGCTCATCATCACCCTACCCTTGCCCGCCGATCATCCAGATCGTCGTTTGCTGGAAGCCACAGCTCTCGGCTGTCCCGTGCATCACAGCGTGCACCCCGAAATCGATAAACCGGTAACGTTCGTCTGGAACGGCTAAGCCCCGACGCTTCCAAAAAGCGCACCCTATCGTGCCTCCCGCGCCAGTGAGACAGGTTCTAAATTCGAAGCGGTCTTACGCACCGCGATACAGACACCTTTTCGGCCTGCTGCCCCTGGCGAGCCCATCACCACCACCTCAAAACATCCCTGTCGGAAGGGGTGTACCGTCAAAGAGAAAGGCCTCAATGTGGCCGATCCTAGCCGCTTCGGCGTGAAAGCGTGCAATACGGTTTCCCGGATTGAGGGCGTTGTGGAGGGCAATTTTAAGGTAGGCCGTGTTCAGCAGTTCCCAGACTTCGTTGCCCCAGTCGGAGTAGTTCCGCTTCCCCTTGGCGTCCAACCAGCCGATGCGTGAATCTCCCGGAAGCCAGGGCGTGACGGCCGTCCAGCCTAGGTCCCGCAGGAAGGCATCCCCTTCCAGTGACTGGTTCCAGCCCGCCAACTCGCTGATCATGCCCTGGTCCCATTGGCCAAGGCAGCAGCCGAAGGGCAGCAGGTTGGCATGCGGGGAGGAGACACGGGAGAGTGCGCCCGGCCCGGTGAAGTGGTTGGCATCCGGCATGACTAGGCTCTCATTTCCAGGGAACTGAACTTGAACCTTGGATCCCTGGCCCTCGGCGGCTCCGTCCCAGTACTCAAAGACTGGGTAACCGTCCAAAGTCTGGCTCATGGCCTGGCTGCCGAGCGACCGCAAGCCGTTGGCCTGTGCGTAGCGGAGGTGCAGTCGCAGAGTCGGCTGAAGGATGTGCTGCAAGACTGAGGCCCCGGGAGAGTCCCGGTCGTCCAGCGGCCAGCCATGGATGAGATAAAGCGCGGGCATGAACGCGGCGGCGTGATAGGTGGCAGCGTCGATGGTGAGGGTGCCGTCGGGGGTGGACCAACTGGACTGCGGCTTGGCGAGGTGGGTACTGAGATCCTCGAACTCAGCTTGGGTGATCGCGCCAGAGAGGAGGAGTGCCCCGGCCATGATCCCACCCTCTGCGCCCAGACGGTCCCATTCAGCGGCGCTCGCTACGCCGTTGCGGAAGTTGACGACGATGCCGCCATTTTGATAAAAGTGGCGCAGGTTCATTGCACTGCGGATCTGTGTGCAGAGATCGATCACTTCGGCACGTTGGGTGGTGGGCAAGCTTGGCGAGAGTTTTGCGAGGCCTTCGATGACGTAGAGGTTGTTGCAGAGGAGGAGGTTGTCGTCCGCAGCCTGCTCGTCCAGGTTGGGGTCCCTCTTGATCTCAACTCCGCTGCGGTCTGAGAAGCGGGTTCCTTTGGTGCTCCAGTAAGAGCGATAGAACGTCCCGGACGGATGGTATTTTTCAGCATCACCGCTGGTCTGTAGCCCCCTCAGCGTCCGCAATCCGCGGCGCACATACGTCCAGGCGGTGGAAGCAGGGTAGCGGCGGTCAAAGGCGTCCAACCCCAGGGAGATCCACCAAAGGCTGGCCTCATTGACGTTGAAGTAGGAACCGAAGTCCCTCGGCAAAGTGCGCTGTGCCGGGAGCAGCGTATCGGGCTCTCGCCAGTCCCCCGCGCGGCCCCGGGCATAATAAGAGTGGGGAGTGCCAGCGACCAAGTTTTGCGCGCTCCGGTTGGCCAGATGATGGGTTCCGGCGACGCTGTAGCGGCTGAGGGTCGCGCGGATGTCGGCGCTGATGACCGCCGGGAGATTTCTGCCCCCTCCATGCAGCCCCATGTCGTTGCGGCTGCCGTCTAGGTTTTCAAAGGCGGGGTCCGGATCGCCTGCGTTGCGGCAGGGAGAGGCGCTCTTCAAGAGGTAGCTACTGGTGTCGGTGAAGAGCGGTGCGGAGGTCAGATTGGTTCCGTCGATGACCAATCCAGAAGCAAGATCAGTGGCGGTGTTGCCATAAAGGTCGTTGTAGTGAAAGGCCGGGGTAGAAGGGCCGGCCCAGCGCGCCACCTCTGCCCAGCGCACGCTGCCACGGTTATTGTAGAAGATGTTGTTCCGGACATCGGCCGTCGCACCATAGACGTTCAACGCGGCCGTTGAATCCAATCCCGCGTCCTGCCGCACTCTCCGGTAGCAGCCATGCACCACGTTGTTCCAGACCTGAACCGTGTCAGAAGGGGAGCCATTGACGAAAATGCCAGCGCATTCACCAAAGTGAAAGATGCGGGAGCTGCGAATGAGATTTTTCGAGATGACACCCGAACTCGAAAAGATGGCGATCCCAGGGTTCTCGTCCCAGGCATCACAGGCCACCAGCCGATTGCGCGCAATCACCAACCACGGACAAGAGGAGGCGGTGATGGCCCCGTCCCAAGTGCCGGTAAGACTATTGTCGAGCACCTCACCAACGGAGGCACCCAAGCTGATGCCACCCCCGAAGGCCGCGCGGCAGTGATAGATGCGGTTTTCCACGATGTGCACGTTCGCATTGATGGCTCTAATCGCCTGCCCGCAAAGCTGGATCAGATTCCGCTCCACCCAGACCCCCTGGTTGCCTCTCAAAAGCAGACCGGTGCCCGTGGTGACGCTACGGTTCCGGCTGACGGAGTTGTCCTGAATTCGCAATGCGCCCGCACCGTCCTCCACCTCGATTCCGGTTTCCCCTCCGCTGATGACAAAACCACTCAAAGTGCCACCACCGCCCGATCGATAGGTCAGCACCGCGTCGAAAACGGATTTTGAGACTGCCCCGAGAAGCACGGAACTGCGGCCGCGTAGGTCGAGCCGCTTAGTGACCATGAAGGGGCCCCGGTATCGGCCGGGTGCCACCAAGATGACATCATCGTCCTTGGCTGCGTCGATGGCAGACTGCAGTTGCGAATACTGCGAGGGCACTTGGAGCGTGGCACCAAAGGCTGACCAGCGGCTGCCGGTGGACAGGAGCGTGACAATGGCGAGTAAGTTTGCGATTCGTGATTTTCTCATGGGGTCATCTGGATGGATAGGTTGGCATTCCAATACCCTCGCTCCGATCATGCACATCGAAACGACAGCTCTCAGTGTACTAGTGGTCAGCGTGCAAAAGGTGTGACAAACAATTGTATTGGCGCTCCTTTTCACCCTTGATCCACAAGCATGCCCGCACGCTCTTGCGCCCATTCAAGGGTCTGCAAGAGCCGTAGCATAGCGTCCCGGTCAGTGAAGTATTCCCGCTTCCGTTTAACATTCACCTAAAGCCCGGACAACGCTCGGCGAATGGAGCCAGAAGGGCGGAAGCCGCCCACCCGCAGCAGCGTCATTTCCCGGCACCCCTGTTTGATTGCCTGAAGCTGTCCAGTGCTGGCATTTTCTGGCGTCATCATACACGCAGAATAGCTTAACTGGCACCTATCTGGAGACGCTTACCCAGTATGGACTAGCAAAAACTGCCGCAACCCTTGATTTTGCAAGCGCACCCGGTTGGGATCGAACCAACGACCAGCGGATTAGAAATCCGCTGCTCTA
>CAZCAL010000185.1:0-4616 GCA_964496625.1 uncultured Verrucomicrobiaceae bacterium
ACAGCTCAGAACATCTTAGAACAGATGAGAGCCGCAAGAGAAAAGCGTCCTTGGGAAGCTCCTACGAAAGGTAAACGATAATGGCTGATGCTCAAGAAGCTCGCGAGAGACTACAAGACAAGATTCGCCGCGAAGGCGGTTCAAGAGTTGCGCAGTGCGGACGCCACGCCTCCGCAACTCAAGCAAATCGTGGATCAATTGCAGCAAATGCAGAAGAAGGCGGAGACGCTGCAAAAGTCTCTGGATGATCTGAAGAAGAGGCAGGACGCCCCAGTGCCAAAATGAGTCGGTTGGGCGGTCTTTTGTTTGCCAAGAGACTGAGATTGCAGACTGTGCGGGTCTGATTTACCTGATCCAACCATGTCCAACACCTTTCACATCGTCCCTCCTGCCGCCCACAACGAACTCGTCCGCCGCGCTTACATCCATCGTGGTTACAGTGCTGATGAGGCTGAGGATGGAGCGCGCTTTTGTGAGATGGCTACGGTGCACGGCATTCGCACCCACAATGCCATCAAGGCGTTGCACTTGGATCATCTCTTTGGCAGCGGCAGTGGCGGTTGTGTGCCGGGGGCGGAAATCGAAGTGATCGATAAAAAATTCGCCGCCAGCGAGGTCTGGGATGCGAAGAAGAAACTGGGGCAGAGTGTGGCCTTCCGCGCCATGGAGCGCTGCATGGAGATGGCGGATCAATTCGGCATCGGGCAAGTCAGTGTGGACAATGCCTTCCATTACCTCTGGGGCGGCGGTTATGTGATGGATGCGGCGAAGAAGGGTTACATCGCTTACACGAATTGCACTTCAACTCTCGGCGAGGTGGTTCCGTTCGGTGGCAAATTTCCTGTGCTCGGCACCAATCCTCATTCTTGGGGGCTTCCCACGACGGACGCCTGTGGGTTCCCGGTGGTGATCGATTGGGCGACGAGTACGGTGGCAATGGGTCGCGTGCAGCAGTTGAAGCGTGAAGGAAAGCCACTGCCTCCCGGCGCTGCCGTGGATGCGGCGGGCAATCCCACGACCGATGCGAATGCTGCCGCTTGGCTGCTGCCGTTTGGTGCCCACAAAGGGTATGGACTTTCTCTGCTGATTGAACTCATGGGCGGCATGATCGGTGGCTCGCTGCCGACTCTTCGTGGTGGCGGTGCCCATCCTGACATCAAGGCGGCAGGGTTTCCTGAAGGTGAAAAAAAGACCTCTTCGTTCTACTTCCAAGTGATTCATCCAGATGCGATCAGCTCGGGTCGCTTCGCCAAAGGTCGTGATTTTGCGTCAAACGTAAAGGCCGTGATTGATGACGTTCTCGGTCACGGCAATGAAAGCTGCATGTTGCCTGGGCAGCCTGAAGCTGGGGCCGCGAAGCACACGGAGAAGGCGGGTGGCTTGCTGTTTAGCGCGGCTGAAGTTGAAGCGCTCAACGAAGTTGCGGCGGAATGCGGCGTGGCTGGTTTTGACCTTGCTGCGTTGGGCACTTACGAGATGTGATTCACTTCGAGTTGGCGGACTTGTAGCGCTCTGGTTTGCTTGCATCCAGAGCGAGGCTGGCCCGCCACTCGGTGATTCGTTTGGCCAGTTTTTCGGTGTCGGTGGCGCGGACCGTTGCAAGGTTGTTGCTTTCTGCGGGATCGTCTGCGAGGTCGTAGAGCTCCCACGGTTTTCTCTCGGCAGTGCGCAGGAGTTTGAGTGATCCTTCCCGCATCGCGGTCGCTGTGCCATAGCTGAAAAACAATCGGTCGTGCGGAGATGATGCCTTTCCCGCGAGCGCGGGCAGCGGGTCTTTGCCGTCGATGATGCGATCCGTCGCATCGGTGATTCGTGCTGCATTTAGGCACAGCGGGAGCACATCCAAGTGACTGAGCATCGCTTGGGTGGTGCGTCCGGCAGGAATTTTTCCAGGCCAACGAAAGATGGCGGGAACTCGCACTCCTCCCTCGTAGAGGGTCGGTGCGGCATCGCGATACGGGTCGTTTGAGGCGACTCCGAGTCCGCAATTGGGTCGGAAGATTGCCCCCATATCTGAGATGAGGATGACGAGGGTATTGTCGCGCAGATTGAGGGAATCGAGTCGCCGAAGGATCTGCCCGATATTGGTGTCCATCGCTGTGAGGACGGCAAGGTATCGATGCTTTTCGTTGTCATCCTGGGGAGACCATCCATAGGCGGTGAAGGCTGCCTCGGGTGCTTGCCATTGCGGCTTTTCTCCATCCGTCATGTTAATGGTGCTGACGTAATGGGGTGCGTTGAAGGGCACATAGGCGAACCATGGGCGATCCTTATTTTTGCTGATGAAATCGCAAGTCGCCTGCGCGAAGAGATCCCCGCTGTAGCCTTCGACACGATGTTTTTCGGTGCCGAGAAACATGTCGTATTCGCCATGATAGGTGTGCTTGAAGTAGTGGATGTTGCCGGAGCGGAAACCGAAGAAGTCGTCAAAGCCGCGTTCGGTGGGGCGACTGCCCGGTGCGAATCCGATGTTCCACTTCCCAAAGCAACCCGTCGCGTAGCCAGCTTCTTTGAGATACTGCGGCAGGATCCTCTCCCGATGGGGTAGCCCGATGCCATACCAATTCTCTTCGCTCCCTAACTGGTGCGCGAGGCCATTCCGTCCGGGATAGCGACCCGTGAGCAGTGCTCCTCGAGAGGGGGTGCAGCTTGACGTCACGACATAGAAGTCCGTGCAGCGGACTCCCTCTTGAGCAAGACGGTCAGTATTTGGGGTGCGGACTGCTTCGTTCCCGTAACAGCCAAAGTCCCCGTAGCCAACGTTGTCTACATACATGAGCAGGATGTTTGGAGGTCGATCCTCTGCGTGAGCGAGGCTGCCTGCCATTAAAATGGAAGCGATGAATGCAATCCGCATGGTGGAGTCGTCGCGCTGTTCTACGCGAGGATGGGTTTTATCACCTCTCCGTGAACGTCGGTGAGACGGAACTGGCGACCCTGAAAGCGGAAGGTAAATCTCTCGTGATCGATGCCCAGTAGGTGCATGAGCGTGGCTTGAAAGTCGTGAACGTGGACACCGTCGCGGGCGACGTTGAATCCAAATTCATCGCTCTCGCCATGGGTGATACCGGGCTTGATCCCACCTCCTGTCATCCATGTGGTGAAGGCGTAGGGGTGATGATCCCGTCCCCACTGCTTGGTCTCAGCAATCTTGCCCTGGAGGAAAGGGGTGCGTCCGAATTCTCCGCCCCAGATCACCAGCGTATCATCCAGGAGTCCGCGTTGTTTTAGATCTTTTACCAAGGCCGCGCTGGGTGCATCCGTGTCGGTGCACTGAATTTTGAGCTGGGTATTCAGATTGCGATGTTGATCCCAGCCAGCGTGCATCAACTGCACAAAACGAACACCGCGCTCCGTGAGGCGGCGGGCCATCAGGCAATTGTACGCAAAGCTGCCCTGGCGCAGCACATCGGGGCCATACATGTCCAGAATGTGCTGCGGTTCGTCAGAGAAATCGGTCAGTTCCGGCACGCTGCTCTGCATCCGATACGCCATCTCGTATTGGGCGATGCGGGTCGCTATTTCGGGGTCGCCGTAGTCACGCAATTTGGTTTCATTGAGCGCCGCTAAGCCGTCGAGAATGGTGCGCCGAACTTCCCGACTCATGCCATCCGGGTTGCTGAGATACAGCACCGGATCTCCGCTGCCGCGAAACTTTACGCCTTGATACTTTGATGGCAGGAAGCCGCTTCCCCAGTAGAAGTCATAGAAAATTTGGCCGCAGGAGGCCTCTTTATCTCGTGAGGTCATCACCACAAAGGCTGGCATGTCCTCCGCATCACTGCCAAGTCCATAACTGAGCCAAGCCCCAATGGCAGGGCGTCCAGCCTGCTCACTGCCCGTCATAAAAAAGGTGACTGCCGGGGCATGGTTCACCTGGGTGGTGTGCATTGATTTGATGAAGCACAATTCATCCGCAATGGCGGCAGTGTGCGGCATGAAGTCGCTGACGGTGGCACCGCTATGACCGTGCCGAGAAAAGTGTGTGATTTCACTCAGGACGGGCCGATCTGTTTGCCCGCCAGTCATCGTGCTGAAGCGCTTGCCGCCGACGATGCTATCTGGGATTTGGGTGCCGTGCCACTTTTTGAGTGCCGGTTTCCAGTCGAACAGGTCGACGTGAGATGGCGCGCCGTTTTGCAGGAGATAGATCACACGCTTCGCCTTTGGTGCGAAGTGAGGAAGCTTTGGCGCGCCCGGTGCAGGGAGTTGTGCGGCGAAGCCTTCCTTCGTGAACAGTGACCCGAGCGCAGCCGAACCTAGTCCGAGCGCCGACTTTCCAAACAGAGCGCGTCGGGTGAGATTCAGGTGTGCTTCAGTTGCTGGATTCATCGTGACAGACAGTAAACGTTGACCGCTGGATTGATCATGCACTGGCTGGGCTTGGTTACGGCGCTAGAATCGGCATCGCAGCGCTAAGCACCCAAGAGGGACTGGCAGCGCGGATGGCGATGGCGGCGGCGTTGGGTGGCCATGCGCAGGTCTGCGTTGTGGCGGGCACAGGTCGGTAGGTTTGCCATTGCCCATCGTGGTAAGCCTGGACGACCCACCACCTGACGGACTTCGCTTGCAGAGGATCTGCGATACCCCAGGTCACGACGGCTTTGCCGTTGATT
>CAZCAL010000185.1:4626-8573 GCA_964496625.1 uncultured Verrucomicrobiaceae bacterium
TTTTCAGCACCCAACCAGGGACTTGCAGGCGGTAGCGCAGTCTCGCGATAAGTCGTGCCCCGCAGTGCTTCTGCAATGCCACCGTTGTCTTTTTTGAGTGATCCAAAGCCCCACAGGAACTGCCCGGCGGGTGCGCGGTCATTGCGCAGGCGAGACTCTCCGATCTGGCGCTGGATCTCCGTCGAATTGCGGTCTTTGCCGATCCGGTCACATGCAAGGCCTGGCCAGAGGTGTCTGCCTGCAGTGTTTTGTTCCATCCACCAATCCAAGAGTGTGGTGTAGCTGAGTTCGGGCGGATCGATGGGCCAATACAACTGCGGCGCGGAATAATCCAGCCAGCCCTTTTGCATCCACAGTCGTGAATCTGCGGCGAGATCTTGGTAAGCGTCAAGTTCTCCCCCGATGCTGCTTGGCACCCCAGGTCGCCAGGTGCCAAAGGGGCTGACGCCTACCTTGACCCAACGCTTGGTGGCCTTCACCTTCTCGTAGAGATGCTGGATGAGGTCATTGATGTTGGAGCGTCGCCAGTCAAAGAGTTCTAAATTTCCGCCGCTGGCCTTGTAGTTGGCGAATGTTTGATCATCGGCGAATGCGCGTTTGTCTCCTTTGCCATCGCGGGTCGGATACGGATAAAAATAGTCGTCAATGTGGACGCCATCGACGTCATACCGCCGCGTTACATCGCTGATGACATCAATCACACGAGTGCGGATCTCAGGGATGGCGGGGTTCATCCAAAGTTCCTTGCCGTAGTTCACCATCCACTCGGGATGTTGGGTGGCGATGTGATTCCCTGCGGGCACAGATTCGCCGGCGCGGGCGCGGAAGGGATTGAGCCACGCGTGCAACTCTAAGCCTCGGGAGTGGGCCTCTTTGATGGCGAATTCCAATGGGTCCCATAGCGGCACGGGGGCCAGCCCTGTGCGCCCAGTGAGGAAGCCCGACCAAGGTTCGATCTCCGATTGGTACAGGGCATCACCCGCAGGTCGCACTTGGAGGATGACCGCATTGAGGCCGATGCCGGAGGCGAAATCCAGCAACTTGACGAGTTCTGCCTGCTGGACGGCAGGATCTGCGCCCGCTTTGGAGGGCCAGTCGATGTTAAAAACACTGGCCACCCAGGCCGCCCGCATTTCCCGCATTGGCTCGGGTGGTGCGGGGATGGGTGCACCGCTGACCATCGCTGTCGTTGCGAAAAGAGCGACAGCGATGGCGCGGAAGGTCATGGTCATGATTCTCAAGCCAGCGCGGCAATGCGCCGACAGACTTCCTCGACATTGGCACGGCTCTTAAAGGCACTGATGCGGAAAAAGCCTTCGCCTGCGGAGCCAAAGCCAGAGCCTGGAGTGATGACGACGTTTGCCTCGTTGAGCATCTTGTCGAACATCTGCCAACTCGTCAGCCCACCAGGGCAGCCGACCCATACATACGGGGCATTGGTGCCACCAAAAACTTGCAGACCTTTGTCTTTGCACGCCTGCACGAGCAGTGCTGCGTTCCCCATGTAATGGGTGATTAACTCTTGAACCTGGGCTTTGCCTTCGGTGGAGTAAACGGCTTCTGCACCGCGTTGGACGATGTAGCAGGCACCATTGAACTTGGTGCTGTGGCGACGGCTCCAGAGTGGGTGAATCGCTTGCTCCGTGCCATCTGCCTTGCGGCCCATGAGGCCTTTTGGGATGACAACGAAAGCACAACGCACGCCGGTGAATCCGCCGTTTTTGGAGAAGCTGCGGAACTCGATCGCGCAATCGCGTGCGCCTTCGATTTCGTAGATAGAGCGTGGCACGTCGCTGTCTTGGATGAATGCCTCGTAGGCAGCATCATAGAGGATCAGCGATTGGTTTGCCCGAGCGTAAGCAACCCATGATTCCAGTTGGCTGCGGGTCGCGACCGCACCCGTGGGATTGTTTGGATAGCAGAGATAGATGACGTCGACGCGCTCTGTGGGAACATCGGCGACGAAGCCGTTTTCAGGAGTGCATTTCAAATAAACGAGCCCTGCGTATGCACCTGCCTCGCTGGCATCGCCGGTGTTACCTGCCATGACGTTGGTATCGACATAGACGGGATAAACGGGATCGGTGATGGCGATTTTGTTTTGGCTGCCGAGGATGTCTAGAATATTCCCGGTGTCGCACTTGGAGCCGTCAGAGACAAAGATTTCGTCTGCATCGACATTGATGCCGCGTGCCTTATAGTCGTTATCTGCGATGGCGTTGCGGAGGAAATCATACCCTTGCTCAGGCCCATAACCCCGAAAGGTGGCGCGGTCGCCCTGTTCATCCACGGCCTTGTGCATGGCATCACGACATGCCTGAGGTAGCGGTTCGGTGACGTCGCCAATACCGCAGCGGATGAGGCGCTTGGCACCCTCCGGATTTGCCTCGGTGAAGGCTTTGACGCGACGTGCGATTTCGGGGAAGAGATAACCGGCTTTGAGTTTGAGGTAGTTTTCGTTGATGAAGGCCATGATAAGAGGGGCGCTTTGGAGGCAAGGGGTGCAGAGGGAACCGGGCGCTGGGAGTCCGGTTACAAAGGGCGTGACAGTTATGGGAGGGGGCGGATCCAGATATTCCGCAGGCGGATCGGAGGATCGTTCTTGTGATCTTGGAGGCGAAGCGGGGCCTTCTCAGGGAACTCGCCGCTGTAGTCGGTGATGTTTTTGTGTTTGGTCGGTCCCATGATCTTTGTGTGGTTCTGCACGCAGACGCCATTTACAAAGGTGGTGATGAAAGCTGGTTCGACGACCTTACCACCGTCAAGTTTGGGGGCGGTGAAGACGATGTCGTAAACCTGCCATTCACCAGATGGAAGGACAGCATTGACCATCGGAGGTGTCTGTCCGTAGATCGCGCCGGTCATGCCGTCAGCATAAGTGGGGTTGTTGTAGCAGTCGAGCATCTGGCTTTCGTAGCGGTCCATGAAGAAGGTGCCGCCGTTGCCTTTTTTCTGAGAGTTACCCTTGGTTTCAGGCGCGCTCTTCCACTCGATGTGATATTGGCAAGAGGCGAATTCCTGCTTGGTCCAGCAATCCCCACCAGAGACGAGTAGTTCGCCGTTTTCGATCTTCCAAGGGCAGGGGATCACTTCATTGCTATCCTTCTTTTTGCTGACAAAGGCGTCTGTGTTCGTGCCATCAAAGAGGACAATCGCATCGGCTGGTGCATCGCCGAGCTTGGCCCCTGGGGCGACGGCCTCAGGGCGGGGACGGTCGATATCGTGGACTTTCCATTGGGTGCCGGGGATGACTGGAGTGTCCGAGTAACCGATGGGGCTGGGCTTGTCCGCATCTGCGGCGTGGAGTTGCATCGCGAGGGCGAGGAGTGGGAGTGATCGAAGGAATTTCATGAGAAGGCTGCAAACGTTGTGCGAGCAAAGCTAATTGCACGGGAGGAGGCGATGAAAAAGCAGAAAGTGCTTGCGGATTCAATCTGCTGGACGACGTATCAGCCGCGGGGTGGAGCAGCCCGGTAGCTCGTCAGGCTCATAACCTGAAGGTCACAGGTTCAAATCCTGTCCCCGCAACCATTTCATAAGGCCCGTAGAATTTAGGTTCTACGGGCTTTTTTGTGGAGTGATCTATCAGGTTTACATCATCAGAAACCCTCAAGGGCGCCATTATATTGGCCTTTCAGAGTCGATTGAGACTCGATTGGACCAACACAACAGCGGCCAATCCAGATGGACAAAAGGAAAGGGACCTTGGCACCTCGTGTGGACGAGCGCCACCATGGCTCTAGGCGACGCCCGAAAATTGGAAAATCTCTTGAAGCGACAAAAAGGCGGACGTGGCCTCTACGAACTCACTGGCATGCCAAAACCGGAGAGCCCATAATCCCGCCGTGCGGGATCACAGGTTCAAATCCTGTCCCCGCAACCATTTCATGAAGCCCGTAGAATTTAGGTTCTACGGGCTTTTTTGTGGAGTGATCTATCAGGTTTAC
>CAZCAL010000186.1:0-5848 GCA_964496625.1 uncultured Verrucomicrobiaceae bacterium
ATGAAAAAGGGACTGGAGGTAAACCCGAAGAACGCCCGGTTGTGGACGTCCTACGGCAGCCTGGCGAACAAGGCAGGCAAGAAGGATCTCGCTCTAGAGGCGCTGCAGAAAGCGGCAGAGTATGACCCAAAGAACCCGGAGCCGTTGAGCAACATGGGCCTTCTTTACAACGAAGCCGGAGACATGACACGAGCGATCGAAGCGTTTCGCAAAGCGCTAGCGATCGCGCCCGGGCATCCCATCATTCTGAATCACTTGTTCATCGCCTGTGTGAAGGCCGGCGATGTCGAAGCTAGTGGCATGGTCGGAGCCCAGGGCATTTTAGCCCTCATGCCTGACGCAACTGACCTCCAGGTCCGAACGGAACTGACAAACCTGATGCAGCAACGCGGCCCAAAACTGGGACCCAACGATCTGACCGATGCCAGACTGGACGGCTGGATTCAAAAAGGCCGGGCCTCCCTCCGTCCTGCGGCCAAATGAGCCCAGGTCAGTAGCAGGCTGGGCACTGGCAATCGATGTGCCCGCCGCCGCAGTTCACCATTCCCCGCAGTTCGTTGCCTTTGACAAGGAGGATGGCGTCCAAGGTATTTGGATCATGAAACCGTGAAGTCGCTGGACATCGACTCGATCTCGAGATCAGGAAAGCAGCGGCGGTTGCTCCCACGGCATGTCCTCGCGAACACCATCATAGCGGACAGATCGAAGCACCCCACTGGCTAAACAAGGCCAATACACGCCGGCCCACTTTCATGTTAGTTTCACTAAAATAAATATTTGACGTCGATTCTTTTCATGTTACTTCCGTTAACATGAAAAAGAAACCCGCACCCAAACCTGTCCGCGAATATCAGCAGAAAGCCCGCGCCGAGGCAACGGAGGCCAGCACTCGCCGGATCATTGAAGCCTTCCTCAAGCGAGCCGAAACGGAATGGTTCGACAAGGTGAAGCTCGAAGACGTGGCCGCAGATGCCGGGGTGACCGTGCAGACCGTGGTCCGCAAGTTTGGCAGCAAGATGGGCCTGCTGGAGGTGGCCCACAAGCACATGGGCGAGTCGGTAGCCGTGCGGCGCCTATCCACCCCCGGCGACCTGGACGGGGCCATCAACGCCCTGACACGCGACTACGAGGAGGCGGGTCCGCTGGTCCTGCGTCTGCTGGACCAGGAGCAAATGCATCCAGCTCTGAAACCCACGCTCGATGTGGGCCGGGAGGGGCACCGTGACTGGTTGAAAGAGACGTTTGCAGAGCACCTGAAGGCACTGACTCCGGCACGCCGCCAGAGCACGCTGGATGCCCTAGTCGTGGCTGCGGACATCTACGTTTGGAAACTGGTGCGGCTCGACATGGGCCGGTCCATCCCGGCCTACAAACAGATCGTCCGGCAGATGATGCTGGCCTCCCTTGAACCGCGCTAAGCACTTTTACCCACATAGTCATCTCCATCCATTCTTGCATGAACACTAAATCGAAAACCTTTTTGTTCACCACCTGGGAAGGCGGCGGCAACATCCCGCCGGCGATCACCATCGCCCGCCAACTGCGCGCAGCGGGGCACCGCGTTCGGCTAATGAGTGACGAGGCCAATCGCGAGGACGCCGAGGAGGCCGGCATCGCCTTCCATGCGTGGCGGACCGCGCCGAGCCGCCCGGACAAGACGCCGGAGAGCTGCCCTTTGCGGGATTGGGAGGCCACCAGCCCGCAGGAGGGCATCGGGCTGGTGCTAAGCAAGATCATGTTTGGCCCGGCGCTGGAGTATGCCCGGGATCTGGCCGAGGTGCTCGATGAAGAACCCGCCGATCTGGTGGTGACCAGCGAGATGCTGCCAGGAATCCTTGCCGCCTGCGAGAGCCGCAACCAGCGCGTGGCCATTTTGTCCGCGAACCTGTGTCTGTATCCACTGAAGGGAATGCCGGTGTTTGGTCCCGGCCTACCGCCGCCTCGCACAGAGGAAGAAAGAACGTTGCACGAGCAGATCCGCGCCGGAACCCTGCAAATGCTGGATGCGCATGTCGATGGCCTGAACCGGGCCCGGGTGGCGCTCGGTTTGAAGCCAGTGTCGTCGGTGCTGGATCAACTGACCGTGGCCCCACGTTACCTGCTGGCCTCCAGCCAGTGCTTTGATTTTCCGATGGAGGCAGTGCCTGAGCAGATCCGCTACATCGGCCCGCTGCTCGATGAGCCCGGGTGGGCAAAGCCGTGGCTATCCCCCTGGCCGGAGCACGATCCGCGTCCACTCATCGCGGTAGGATTCAGCACCACCTACCAAGCGCACGAAGGGGTGCTGCAAAAAGTGATCGACGCCGCAGCGGACCTGACAGCGCGTGTTCTCGTCACCCTCGGGCGGGTCGAGCCCGAGTCCGTCCGCCCGGCGGCCAATACAGTGATGGTTCCCAGCGCCCCGCATAATGCGGTGATGCAGCAGGCGAGCATTGTGGTCACGCATGGCGGGCACGGCACGGTGATGCGGGCGCTGTGTCATCACCGCCCGCTGCTGGTCATTCCACATGGACGGGATCAGGACGAGAATGCCGTAAGAGTCGTCGAGCGCGGGGCGGGCCTGCGACTGACCGCGGACAGCAGTGTCGCAGAAATTCGCGAAGCCTTGAGCCGCCTGCTCAACGAGGCTGCCTTCACTGAAAGCGCCCGTCGCCTCGGCACGGCCATCACGGAAGAAGCTCAAGACATCCATACAGTGGCCGAGGTCGAGTTGCTCGCCTCGTCATCCGTCGCCAGCGCTAAAGGTTACTGAATTACCTCCAGCCATTCATTTCAACTTCAACCCACCCTCCTCCCATGAACAACCACGCCACACGCCGCTCGCGGTTCTTTTACTCCATCGCCTCCATCCTTCTGCTGGTGCTGACCTTGATCGGTTTCCGCATGTTTTATCTGAATCTCCAGGCCTTTCCTGGAAGACCGCTGACGCCACCCATCCGCACGCTAGTCATCGTGCACGGTGTGTCGATGACGCTCTGGATGCTGCTGTCGGTCGTGCAGCCGCTACTCGTCGCCGCTGGACGAAAACGCCTGCATATGACGCTGGGCATTTTCGGCACTGCGCTGGCTTCGGCCATCGTGGTGACGGGTTACCTATTGGCCGTGAACGCCGCCCGCGTGAATCCGCCGGACCTCACTCTCTTTGGCCTGAACCAGAAGCAGTTTCTCACCGTGCCCTTGAGCAGCGTGGTCACCTTTGGAGGCTTTGTCTTCCTCGGCGTGCGGAACCGCCGACGGCCTGAGGTGCATCGTCCGATGATGTTCATGGCCTCACTCGCTGTGGTCTCGGCGGCCCTGGGCCGGATGCCGCCGTTGAACGCCTGGTATGCGGGCACATGGCTTGAGCATTGCTTCAGTGCGTTTCTCACCACGCTGCTGCTCGGTGCCTTGCTGCTCGCCCTGAAATGCGTGATGGAACACCGCTTTGACCGTTGGTTTGCCGGTGCACTCGCCGCACTCACAGCCATCTTTATGGCGGCCTCACTAGTGGCCAAGACCGATGCGTGGGTGCAGCTCGTTGCCGTATTGGTGCCGTAGTGCTGCGGACTGCCATTGCTGCAAGACCCCGCTGCACATGGTCGTAAATGACGCACACTCGAGCTTTGAGGTGTTCTCTGAGCGCATTGCCGAATATTCCTCCATGAAAGCCAAAAACATCATCTGCCTCTGGTTCAACAAAGATGCTGAAGCCGCCGCGCGGTTTTATGCGGAGACCTTTCCTGACAGCGAGGTCACCGCCGTTCATCAGGCTCCTGGCGATTACCCATCGGGCAAGGCGGGAGATGTGCTCACGGTGGAGTTCACGGTCATGGGGCTGCCTTGTCTCGGCCTGAATGGCGGGCCGCAGTTTCCCCAGAGTGAGGCTTTTTCCTTTCAGGTCGCCACGGACTCCCAGGAGGAAACGGACCGCTACTGGGACGCGATCGTCAGCAACGGTGGCGAGGAAAGCCAGTGCGGGTGGTGCAAGGACCGCTGGGGCATCTCCTGGCAGATCACCCCGCGAGTGCTGAGCGATGCCATCGCTGCTGGCGGCGATGAGGCAAAGCGCGCATTCGCCGCGATGATGGACATGGGCAAAATTGACATCGCCATAATCAAGGCCGCACGCCTCGGGTAAGGAAGAGTAGTGGAGTCAGGTCATAGGCAGAGAAAGTTTCGATCGCCGCCGATGATATCTCCACACTTGATACCATCATGAGAACATCAGGAGCGTCAGAAGCGACTTGAAGACAAGACTTACCTGCAACCACTGGACGAGGAGTTGGAGAGGCATCCGCAATCGCAATGTTTACCTGATCACTCCAACACTGTAGCGTATTAGTTTGCTGCGCCGCTGGCGATGCGTCTGCCGTTATCAGTTCAGGAAGATGGATCAGCCAACAGCCAGTGCGAAGGCGCGGTAAGGTTTGACTTGAGCTTCGGTTTTAACCTGGTGAGATCCAAATGATTGATTTCAACTGGATCGCGTCGGACTTCCTCAAAAGATGGCTAATGAATCATCCATGCTAGGAACATTCAGCGTGAAACCCCGAATATGTTGTTCCATCTGGATGGACCTGGCAGCGGGAAACTGCCAGGGGCGGATTTGGCGATCACGCCTTCACGCAGCGACTGAATGGGCTACTTGCCCAACAGAAAGGCAAGCAGATCCGCCATTTGCTCCTTGTTGATGCCTGCCTCTAGACCCACTGGCATGAGACTGCGATCGAGGCTCTTCATCTCTTTGATGTCGCCCCGCCGCAGGGTCTCTTTGGTGCCGCCCATCATGGCTAGGACAACACTATCTCTGTTTTCATTTTCGATGAGGCCACTGAGAGTCCTTCCGTCATTGAGATCGATCTGATAGGCGCTCCAGCGGGCTTCGAACATGCGGTTTGGATCAAGGATGTCTGAAAGCAGACCTTCTGGCGGCTTTACCTTCACATCGGACAGAGGTGGCCCCACATCGACACCGAGCGTCCCGTGCCGATGGCAAGCAACGCAGATCGTGGAGAACACAGCCTGCCCTTTGTGGGCATCCCCCTTCATCGTCGTGGCAGTCATGTAGTCTTTGATAACAGCTCCGCGATCACTGCTAGCTTCGCCAAACAGCTTCTTTGCTAGATCAGTCATTTCACCTGTGCCTCGCTGATAGCGCCAGCGGGTTTCCACATCGACCCAGGCGGTTGGGAACTCCCCTTTGTCCATCCGCCTGAAAAGATCAAGTGCCGTGGTGCCGTTGGCAGTGAGGATGGGCACCAAATCACGCTTTAGCGCGGGACCAGCCTTGGGCAGCAGATCGTAGATCATCGGGGCAGTGCTGGTTGCGGGGAATCTCTTCAGCAGAGCAACCGTAGCTGCTTCCATTTCGGGGACTTGTGCGGACGACAGCAAATGCTGAATAACAGGCTGAACCTTATCCCACTTCCGCGAAGCCAACAGTGGCAGCACGGCAAGTCGCTGATCCACTGGTGCCTTGCCATCTGCGATGACAGCGTCAATCTCCGACTGTAGCTTTGCGATCTCCTGCGCGGCCTCCTTGTGGCTCGCGGGCAACTTGGCGAGCCCCTGGAGCAAGGCGGGCTTCCACCACAACAGTTTCCCCGGTTGCCGCTGAAGGAGGGAGAGCAGCGCTGTCACATCGGCAGCATCTGCGTCAGCGATGGCACCCGTTGCAAAGGTCTTCACGGTAGCGGCTCTCGTGTCTGAAAAGGCCCTGAAAAAGTCCTCCCCGAGCCCAGCCAGTGTGCGCCCCATTTTGTTAGCGGCGACGGAGGCAACCATCTTCGCCATCCATGGGTCTTCGGGGTTCTTCGTCAGGATTCCAGCCAACTCAGCGCTATCTGAATCCTTGCTCAACTTCAGAAAC
>CAZCAL010000186.1:5858-8553 GCA_964496625.1 uncultured Verrucomicrobiaceae bacterium
AGCGCCCGCGCTGGATGTTCCGAGGGAAGGTCTCCCCAGCCGATCTCTGGAATGGCGTGGAATTTGCCTTTGGTTTCGGCGAGCACCTTCGCGGTACCCTTCGGCACGATGCGCCAGATACGACCTTCGTTTTCGCCTTGGCGCATGTCGTGTGTTTTGACGAACTCCTCGGGGAAGAATCTGGCATGGTCAATCCAGCGCCGATAGATATCGCAAACGTAAAGCGCCCCGTCAGGACCGGTGGTGATATTAACCGGGCGTGTCCATTCGTCACCGCTGCGGAAAAACTCCGTGCGGTCGCCGATGCGAGTGGCCTTCAACGAAGCCCCATTTGGTGCGACCTGATACCGAGTGATGAGCTGGCCCGTCGGATCACAAACGAAGACATTGTTCCGCAGCTCTTGCATCAACGAACCACGATAAACCCCCAGGCCGCAGGCAGCGGTGTTTGTGCCTGCGTGGGCGTCTGCCGTGGTGTGGGTGATCTTTAGAGGAAAGACACGGGTATCAGCTCCAGCAGGGGCGATATCCTCATAGTTCTGCGTGATGCCAGCGTGTGGGTTGCGCATCATGGCCTCGTAAGGCATCACGGTGAACATCAACGGATTGCGATTGGAGCAATAGAAGTGATGCCCCCAATCATCAAAGGCACCGCCGTACTGCCCCTTGCCACCTGTGGGCGTGATGGCACCGGTCCGCGGGTCCCATTTGAAGTTGCTGCCCGGGACGTTGACGACGGCTTTGGGATCATCCGCAGGATAGATTTCCTTGGCATCCAAACCATTGTTGAAATGCACGCAACCATCGGGACCCCAACGTGGTGCGCTAACTTGCAACTGGCTGTGGCGAGGATTGAACCCTTTGATCAGCGGCTTAATCTCATCCGCCTTACCATCTCCATTGGTGTCCTTGAGAAAAAGAATCTGGGTGCGCGTCGTGGCAATGAGCCCCCCGTTGTATGGCAATAATCCCTGCACGTTATCCATGTGATCGGCAAAGGTTACGGCCTTATCCATGCGGCCATCCCCATCCTCATCACTGAGCAATTGAATGCGCGAGAGCCAGGGATCCCCAGCATTTGGTGGCCCGAGCGGGTAGTCACGCATGTCGGCGACATACAGGCGTCCCTCATCATCCCAAGTGCATTCAGCAGGGTCAAGAATCAGCGGCTCTGCGGCAACCAACTGGACTTCATAGTCACCGTCGAGCTGGATTTGCTTCATCGATTCTTCTGGAGACAGAGCGTGGTCTTGCCCATCGCGCACGCTCACATCACTCCCGCCACTAGCCTGGATGGCAGACCACTTCTCTTTGAACTCCCCTAGCGGATAAAGCTCGTAGCGGCGAACAAGCATCTCAGCACCTTCGGTCTGGAGCAGGACGCGGCCCTCGCTCGGCCTGCAATCAAAGGCCTCGTTCACCATCGCACCATTGACGAAATACTGAAGAGTGTCGCCCTTGGCAATGACCTCAAGACGGTTCCACTCCCCTGGAGGAGACTCCACGTCGTTCTTGCCGCGAAAGTCCTTTTTATCCACCCAGTCTTCGTCCCGCCCACGCCAATTAATCCGCCCTTTGGTTACCGTCTGGCGCGGCTCCCCTTTCTTCCAGATTTTTTCTTTGTCACGATCCAGCGCAAATTCAGCAGAGAGGGATGTCGTCAGCTCTGTGCCGTCTGCCAGCTTTGGCGAAAGCACCAAGATATCACCGACCCCGCCTTCGATGATCTGCGCCTCGATGCTGGCCATCCAGGTATCGCTGTAGGCCCCGTGTGGACCGTAAGCGTGGAGGAGAATCCCATTGTCCATCGCAGCATGCTCGCGCTTGCCCCAAGTCTTGGTGCCCCACTTGAACTCCAGCACCAAATGGTAGTCCCGAAAGACCTCATTTGTCGCGACATAGCCATAGCCGCGCCCACTGATGTGAAAGGTCCCATCCGCATCAAATGTCCAGACATCCTTGGGGTCATCATGGAAGTCAGCCTTGGGATTGATATGATATTCGACAGCGCCAGACTTGATGACATCAAGAAGATTGGTCTTCGTTTTGAGCGGTTCCGCAGCAGAGAGGACCGACGCTACAGAAAGGGCCGATAGGAAGGTTAGAATGGGACGCATGGTGGAGACAATACGGACGACCCAAGCCGCAGATGTCATCCAACTTCGTTAAATTTCTCTGCAAGATCTGCACCCACTTCCAGACACAATCCAGTAAAGGTCCTCTGCGCCAGCGTCATCGGCCTGTCTTTCATCTGCGCGACGATCCAATGTCGCACGATGCGGGTCCGCAACAGCGGAACCGTCGCCAAACTGCCCGCCGAAAGCTCACTTCCCGCGACCCAGGGCGCAACGACGGCGACGCCCAACCCCAGCTTCACCAATTCTTTGATCGCCTCCGAATTACCCAATTCAATGAGAGATCGCGGACGGACACCCAATTTCAAAAAGTAATCTTGAATCAGCTCATACGTCGCACTCTGCCGACTCGAAACAATGTAAGTCTGCTCTGCCAAGTCCTTTATCTTTGGCTGGGATTTGCGCCAAACGTGCAACGCATCCACCAAGAACATCAGTTCGTCCGAAAGCAGGTTTTGCCACTGCAACCCGCTAACATCGTGTGGCTTCAAGCACAGAGCGACATCGATTTTGTTGCGTTCTAATCGGTCGAGAGTCTCGGGAGATTCACCGGGCACGAT
>CAZCAL010000187.1:0-680 GCA_964496625.1 uncultured Verrucomicrobiaceae bacterium
GGAGAGAAGGAAGGTGATCATCAGATTCCGCGCGACGAACAAGTCAGTGCCACGCGATCCGCCTAGAGGGATGAAGACATAATCCCGAAACCAAGCCGAAAGAGACATGTGCCAGCGCCGCCAGAAGTCGGCGGGGGATTGCGCGAGCCAGGGATGATTGAAGTTCTGCCGCAGCTCTATCCCCAGCAGCCGTGCTGATCCGCGTGCGATATCGGTGTATGCGGAGAAGTCTGCGTAAATCTGCACGCAGAAGCACAGCACGCCAGCCCACACGATGGGGAAGGAACTGTCTGAAATGGAGAAGGCCTTGTTCGCGTAGAGCGCTGCCGTGTCTGCGATGACGCGCTTCTTCATCAGGCCCCAAAAAATGAGAAAGAGGGCATCGCGCGCCACGGTGGCGTCAAAGCGGCGCGGGCGCTCCACTTGCGTCAGCAGATGGTCGGCGCGGTCGATCGGGCCAGCGACGAGCTGAGGGAAAATGGCCACATAGACGGCGTAGTCCAGCAGGTTCCGCCGTGCCCTGCTATGGCCGCGATAGACATCCACGGCATACGCGCAGCTCTGGAAGGTGTAAAAGGAGACGCCGGCCGGTAGCAGCATGTGGAAGACTGGGGAGGGAACTTCCCAGCCCATCGCGCGCAGGATCGCGAGCAGGTTCTCCGTGAAGAACCCGAAGTACT
>CAZCAL010000187.1:690-8481 GCA_964496625.1 uncultured Verrucomicrobiaceae bacterium
CGCTTGGTCTTCCGGCCCGCTATAACCCGAAGTACTTGAAGGTGGCCAGTACGGTGAAATTGCTGACGAGAATGCAGCCGAGCCACAGGCGCTTGCGGGTGGGCCGCGCCTCCATCAGCCGCGTGCCGGTGTAGTCCACCAGCGTCGTCGCGGCCAGCAAGATGCCATACCACGGATGCACATAGCCGTAGAAGATATAGCCTGCGAAGAGCAGCAGTACATTTTGTCCGCGATGCGGCAGCGCCCAGTAGGCGATGAACACACACACGAGAAAGACGAGGTAATCGATGCTCTGGAAAATCATGGGAACATCGGAGCCATGCGCTCCCAAAAGTAGCGGCGATACCAGTCCATGCGCTCCCGGCGGATGTGGTCGCCATCGAGATAGTCGGACAGACGGATGGAGGGATCGTAGGTCTCATCAAAGAACAGACCACCCTGCGCCTCGATGACGGTCTTCAGCCTGCTTGCATACGCTTTCATGGCATCCGGTTCATTGGCCACATTGCCGTCGGCATCGGGGCGGCGTTTGACGCGGAAGAATAGGAGCTTCAGCGAGTGGTTCGCCGCGACCTTCATGATCTCGGTCAAGGGTGCGGCGGCCATGCTCTCCTCGTAGCTGCTGCCGGGCAGACTGTATGGATCAAGAGCCAGCCCGTTGTCTGAATCTGCCGCTGGCCGGTCGGAGGCGAGGTCACCGCGAAGGTGATCGAGGCTGAAGCGGTCCGCGAGGGCAAAACGTTGTGCTTTTTTTGATTCCCCTGCTCCGCCGATGTCCATTGAAATATCGATCAGTGCGCGAGGCAGCCGATCTGTCCAGCCAGGGAATCGGAACCAATCCTGGAAGCGATGCTTTAAGCTTACGGCATTGCCATTCTGCCCTGCCGTCAGGCCCATCAGGCGGTCCAGCTCTGGCTCATCCGGCCCGCGCAGGCTCTTGAGAAACGGCGAGTCATTGCTCTCAGAATCAGGCAGTGGTGCCGTCAACTCATTGTCTCGAATGAAAAAGAATACCAGTTTTGGGCGCACCCCACTGGCCGCGACGATGTTCTTGAGCACAAGATACCAGATGGCGCTGGTGGATCCGTTTTTGAGGATGAAAAAGAATTTCTTGCCGGTCAAAGCGGACATCTCATCCGGCGTGTGGCCCAGACGGGAAAAGAGCATGGAGTTCCCAATGCCGATATAGTCTGGCTGGGCAGCCTGCAGTGCGGCGATGGTTTTCTTCACATCGATCGTGGTAGCGCCCGTCCCTTTCGTGGGCCCAGCAGGAACGGCGGCTTCACCTGCCCCGCCAGCTCGTGCGTCAGACATATGCAAGAGCCAGCACGGCACGCCGAGGGAGAGGATGAACCAGATAACTAGGCGCATGAAACCTTGCGGACGGGACGGGCGCGCTGAACCCATCCCCTGGGGGCTTTCTGCCTCTTCGTGAGGACGGGTGGGGGGTGATGGGTGATCCAAGGCGTCAGACATAGGGAAGGAGGGAGATGTCTGTCAAGGGGGGGAGCACGCCCGTTTCAATGTCCGCCTGCCACGGCACTGAGGGTCTTCCTTCGGGTAAAGCCACGGATGGTTAGGAGGATCAGCATCACTGCGGTGATCGGCAGGACGAAATAGATCATCGCGGATTGAAAGGTTCCCAGAGCCTGGTGATCGGTCGCGGTGAAGATCAGATAGACGATGTAGGCCACATAGAACCCGAAAAACACCGCGCCATTGAACCGAGTGATGCAGTATCCTGCAAAGAAGATCGGCAAACAGGCCGCTGCCACGGCGATCATCACTGGGATATCAAACTCAATGGCTGCCCGCGATACATTGATGCCAGCAGGGGCAACGATGGAACTGAGACCGAGCACGCAGATGATGTTGAAAATATTACTGCCGATCACATTACCCACCGCAATGTCACGCTCCCCGCGAACGGCTGCCACCACTGAAGTCGCCACCTCCGGCATGGAGGTGCCTGCCGCGACAATGGTGAGACCGATGACCAATTCGGAGACCCCAAAAGACTGTGCGATGGCAACGGCGCTGCTGACGAGCCACCTGGAGCCGAGCATCAAACCGCCAAGCCCGACCAAGATGAAGGCGAGATTCTTCACCCAACCGCTCTGCTGATCTCCTGAGTATTCTTTTTCATACTCTTCTTTCACTTCCGCGCTGCTTTCCTTCCGGCTCTGCCGGATCAGGAACACGGTGTAGGCGATGACGCCTGCAAATAACAGGACGCCATCCCATCGGCTGATGTTTCCATCAAAGCCAAGCGCTAGCAGCAAGAAGGAGACGACAATCATCACCGGCACATCGAAGCGCACCAATTGCTGTGCGACGACAAGGGGGACGATCATGGCAGACAGCCCGAGGATGAGAAGCACGTTGAATATATTGCTGCCCACCACGTTCCCAAGAGCGAGATCCCCCTGCCCATCAAAAGCAGACATCACACTGACGGCCAGCTCAGGCGAGCTAGTTCCGAATGCCACGACCGTCAGCCCCACGACCAGAGGCGAGATTCCCGCTGCACTCGCGAGATTGGAGGCACCCCGGACGAGATATTCCGCCCCCCAGATGAGGAGCACGAGGCCGAGAATGAGAAATGCGATGGTGGCGACTGTCATGAAGTGTTTGAGGACGATGAGTGGTGCATGCGGGTGCAGTCACCGCAATCTGGGAACGGGGGCGACGGATCATGCAGTCCAAAAGGCAAAAAGCCATACGTTTATCAATCCAAGGGGATCCAAAAATTGGCAGGAATGAGCGGAGCGCATAGCCCCACCACAAGAATGACCGATCCCCAAGGAACCGATCCCCTTCCCCGCACTGGGGGCAGCTTCAGGCCGTCCGTGCCGATGCGGGTGTCTGCGGCGGCCATCACGCCCCGCGACGGAGCTATGGAATGCCGACGAGTCGTCGGCGATCCGTGTGCCCCCGCTGAGCAACGCCCCTGGACAATGGGAGCAGTCAATCTCCCGACAAAACCCGGAGTGGTGGCGTATTGCCCACGATGCGGATCTCACCAGAGGCAGTAATGCACGGCGGCAGACCGTGGGGGTGGTAGATGTGACGGAGCCCGCAGGCCAGGCCGCAATTGATATGATGACTGCAAAGGCACTCCTGGCTCAACAGATGCTGAACGCACATCTGGGTGCCATTCCATAGACAGGGCAATGGGCAGGATTCTTCTTCGCTGAATCGGGCAGTCATGGGATGGGCTCCATTTGCGTTGCTCTGTTTGAAGGATTGCTCGCTCCTGAGACACCGCATCAGAACCCGCGCCAAGACGAAAGAATGTTTTCCGCCCCCGTGTGGACCCCGTTCCCGTTTCGCAGTATAACGCCGCCGGGAAACAAACGGGTGTAAGAAAATTCAAACTTTAATCATGGTCGGCGTAGGAATCTCTGATGGCTATGGCGCAATGCGGTGAATCATTGTGGGGGCGCTTCTTGGTGCTGAAACGCGCTTCAAGTCCATAGGACCTCCCGCCCCGAGGGATGGGGGCTTTTCAAGCGGCCTGCCACGACTCGGCATCGGCCATGCAGTCACTCGGCACTTGGAAGGTGCCGCTCCTTGGTGGGATCTCGCGCTTCGACGCTTCAGGGGGCGGCAGCGACGCCGCCTTTGATCTCCTTGGCATCCGTCCGCAGGACTTCGATCCCGCAGATCACGGGCTGGTTTGCAGCAGTTGGATTTGGGGTCGCAGGAGCTAGTTCCAAGAGCAATGCGCCAGTGACGGGGATGTTTTGGAACTCCTCGACATGCGCCTTCTGAGTCCCGCCGGTGATGGCGGTGATATCCACCCCTTTGGCCATGGTCTTGTCCTGGAGCTTGATATCAAAGACTCGCTGCCCAGGCTTGTCACCCTCTGGCGCTGCGAAGTAGAGCCTCACGGTATAGGTCTCTGCCTTTTCCCCAGGGCCGATGAGTGGCAACTCCGCGTGGACGAGCCCATTGGCACCGGAGGCAAACACCCAGTCAGGATCTGCCTTGGCGACCTTGTAGGTATCTGCGTTGAAGTCATAGAAGTCGCCGGTCTTGGTAAAGGCAGGCTTGAGGTCCAGAGGCAGATCAATGCCTGCCCGCGAGGATGGGCGCGGGTAGCCGAGCCAGAGCTTGCCATGCGAATCCCGACGATCTCCTGGTGCTCCAAAATTCAGCGCCATGTGCTGCACGGGCGTGCTGGCACCGGTGGCGCTGTAGACGCCCCAGTTCATGTGATCTTCCCGAGGCTCAAACACAATGGTGGAGGCGACTGAGAAGAGGCAGACGCAACCAGCGCTGGCCTCTGGGATCATGACCAGCCCGTTCGCGGGAATGGTATTGATCCAGCAGCCGAGGCGCTGACCGGCGAAGTGCTCCGTGCCCTCATCTTGATCCAAGTTGTAGAAGGCGGTCGATTTGGAGCGGAAAAACATCATGTTCGACGTGGCGGAGATGGCCCCGCAATGGTGGCCTGGGCGTGCAAACATCCAGGGTGTCTGCTCGCCCGTCAGCGGGTGGGTGCGCATCTTTTGCGCGCCGGTGTAGAGATCGTAACCCCAAGGCTCAGCGATGATTTCATTGTTAATGACGACTGGGCGATGCCGATAGTTCGCGTCCTTGGCCCAGACCTTTTCCCCTTTCTCTGCGTCCAGCACGACGATGCGACGACGGGCAAACTCACCCTTCAAGAACTGCTCCCAGTAGTGGCCATTGGCATTCGCGCCAGCGAGCACGAGGTGGTGGTTTTGATAGATCAGCGTCAAGCTGCCGCCGCCATCGCCGATGCCACTGCAATCCGTCACATCCACTGGCTTTGCAAAGATCTGCTTCCCTGTCTTGGCATCCACTGCGACAGCCAAACGCAGGTCAGCCTCTTTGACGCGTTCTTCCGCAAGCTCGCGTTCCTTACCAGTGAGGGTAGCAAGCTCTGATTTGTCCTGCTTCAAAATCAGCTCGCGCTGTTCTGGGGTGAGCGTGGCATCAATGAAAAACACGCGACCATCACCGATGGCAATCGAGACGTGGGAAATGTGTTTGCCCTGGTACTCCCAGAGCAGGCCGCCCGTCTTCACGTCATACGCAAAGATGCTGTCGGTGGCCTCCGCAGCGGCGCGACCGCGGCGTGCACGAACTTCGGCGAGTTCTACACGATCCGTCACGGTGCCATAGAGCACGTTGTCTTCGAGAGCGATATAGCCCCACTGTTTCTCTGCACCCTTCGCAGCGCCTGGGAGCTTGTGGATCCGCACCACATTGCCCGTCGCGGCATCGAACTGCGTGCAGTGGTCTTCCATCACCACAAAGATGAAATCATCGTTGGCAGCCATGTTACCCGGCTCAGTCGCGCGGGTCATCCCGGTGCGGATGGCGCCGGGGTTCTCCACCTCCCAGAGGAAGCGGCCATTGAAGGCATCGTAGGCCATGACGGTGGTCTCGCCTTGAATAAAGAGGCGGCCATTGACCGAGAGCGGACCCACCGCACCAGCGTGGCGATTCACCATCTTGCCTGGACCTGGATCACCATACCAAAGGACGTTCAGGCCACCCTTCACGCGCTCGTCGTGATTGCTGGAGGTATTGGCAGCATTGCCGTATTGGTGTGACCAAGAATCCGCGCCTGGCAGTGCTGCGCGAACAAGCTTTGACCAGGTGCCGCGCGTGGAGGTGATGGCTTTCTCATCGGTCAGCTTCGTCGCCGCCAACCATGCAGGAATACTGGCCTCTGCCGCCGTCTTGATTTTAGCCGCTGCACCTTCAGGCACGCCGAGAACGAAGGCGCCCCCGATGGGCTTCAGCGCGCGGGCGACATCCGTGGGGATGCCGGGCATTTCGCCAGTGAGCAGCAGGTGATCGGAGACGATCACATTCGCGAAGTAGCTGGAATACGGCAGCACGGAGAGATCCAAGTGATCAATGACGATGCGTGGCCCATACAGGCCAGTCGGCAGCAATGCCTGACGCGCAGCGGCGACCTTTGCCGCATCTGGCTCAAGGCCATACACCACCAGATTGCTGCGGCTGGCGATCTCATACGCGAGCCGTCCTTTTTCACTACCCATGACCAGGCAGAAGCCGTCCCTCACATCGATCTGGCTCAGGATGGCCTCCGCCGCATTGGCGTAAAGCGCGCTGAGTTCATCCTGTGGATAAGGATTGCCCGCTGCCGCTGCAACAGCCTCCGGCGCAGCAGGCGCAGCGCCGCTGCCAAAGGAATACACGCGACCCGTGGTGGTGCTAACAACCAGATGGCCTGCGCTGACAGCCAGCCCGCGAGCCTCTCCATCGACGGCGACCTTCCACAGCTCTTTACCTGTCGAGGAGTCCAAACAGGTCACTTCATCTTTCCCGCCGGAGACCAAAATGCCGCCTGCATCAATGAGCGCTGCGGTATGCAGCGAAGGCACGCGCCACATCACCCCCGAGTCCTGCATGGAGGCAATCAGCGCGCGCTGCTCTGCCAGTGAGGCCTTCTTCTTTTCATAGTCGAGGCGCAACGGTTCATACGCCTTTGCGGCGGCCAACAGGGCGGCTTGCTTTTGCTGCACGGTCTCTGCACTGCCCTTCCCTGCTGCCAAATCTGATTCCGCGGTCTTCGCATCCGCTTGCGCTTTTTCCACCTTCTTCAGCTCAGTGAGGGCGGCGTGCTTGCGCATGTCATCGGAGAGCTTCTTCGCCGCCATCTCCGCCACATGCCGCTTGCGGGTCCCCTCTGCGTGCAGGGTACGATCAACGGCAATGATCTCTTTGCCCGTCGCCATAAATCCGACATCGCCGGAGAGAGTCATCTGCACGCCCTGAAACCATGCGTAGCCGGTCTTGCCGGTCTTTTGATCCATGGCTAGAATCTGGTGCTCGCCCACAGCAAGGATTTGATCATCAACGAGCAGCGCCTGCGTGCCGCCAATCTGACCACCTGCATCACCGCGCCAAGTCGGCGCAGGCTTGTTTAGAATCTCGCCCGTCGCCCGGTCCACCGCAGCGGCCAATGATCTGCCGGAGGGCACAAAGAGCGCCTTCTCAGTCGCCAGCATGTAGCCTTGGGGGGAGAGATCATTGCGCCCTGCGTCGTCCTGACTGATGGCGTCGTTTTTCCACAGCACCTTACCATTCGCAGCATCGACGGCGTAAAGGTAGACGTTCTCGTGAGGGAAGACGCCCGCACCAAAGAAGGCTAACCCACGATCCACCAGCACGCCGGTGCGCACTGGCCAGCGCGAGATCATGCGACCACGAGCGAGGATGCGCTCATCGTTGGGACCGGCCCGCAAATTCCAGATCACGCTGCCGTCTTTTGCATCGAGGCAGTAGGCGTGACCATCGTCAGAGCCGACATACACCTTCCCATCCACCACCATCGGAGCGAGACGAATCGGGCCATCCGTGAAGAAGCTCCACTCCTCCTTGCCAGTGGCGACATCGCGGCAATGCACCCGCCCATCGACAGACGAGCCGAAGTACACCTTGCCCCCGGTAATCGCGACATGAAAGACATCGTCAAAGCGGATACGATTAAACAGTTCAAGCCCCTCCATCACCCTGCCGTCTTCCCCCGCCCAAGCCATCTTTGGCGGCGTCGGCGAGACGAAGTCCCAGCGTTGCGTCAGAGGCAGTTGCAGGGTTTCGTCAGTGTGGCCCACGCGACTGACATCATGGAGATAGGTGGGCCAGTCAGCCAAGGCGCTGCCAGCCAGAGAAAGAGCCGCGCAAAGGGCAGTGAATCGGGAAAGATAGATCATAAAGTTGGACCGAAGGGATTGGACCAGTGCAAACTGGCATCCACCCATAACGTTCCTTTTCACTCGCCGC
>CAZCAL010000188.1:0-8451 GCA_964496625.1 uncultured Verrucomicrobiaceae bacterium
TGTGCAGGATCAATGGAGACAGAGGCAATTCCCGGCTGCACTACGACACGGTATTCAATACCCGCACCACGCGTGTGATGCTGAAAGAACTTGTCGATCATCTCGCCAAGATTGGTCTGGCGCTTGATGGGAGCACCGCCGCGAGCGAAGGTCAGCAACTGCTGAACAAGGTTTTGCGCCTGGAGCGTGGCCTGCTTTGCAGTCTGAAGTTCCGGCGATGAGTTACTGCCCCGCTGGCGCATTTCCGCCAAGGACAGGTTTCCTAGCAGTACCGTCAGCAGGTTGTTGAAATCGTGTGCAAAGCCACGGGCCAATAGCCCGAGTGATTCAAGCCGATCCATACGACTGCGGCGCTCCGCTTCCTCCCGTCGTGAGGTGATATCCTTGATCAGGAGCAAAAGACCTTCGGCGAAGGGATAGCTGCGCACTTCCAGCCAGGCCTGCTTCTCTTCAAAATAGAGTTCCCGATTCGTCGTCTCCCGATGCAGCATGGCATGCGCCATCGCTTCGTGGTGAGCATCCCGCGTTGCGGCAGGCAGCAGGTCCCAGAAGTAACTGCCCATGAGCATGTCAGACGTACGCTCAAACATCCGCAGCGCACTCGCATTCGCATAGATGACTTTCCAGCGACCATCCAGCGCTACCAGCGGATCAGAAATACTTTCTACGACATCGACGAGCGGTGCAGGTGACTCCTGGGGCTCTTCAGTGGCTGCCACTGCAACTTGAGTGCCCGGAGATTCAGCCTCAATCTGGACCGCAGAGACGATCTCTTGTCCGGCGGATGGCACCTGAGTTTCAGCGACGGTCGGTGGTGCCAAGCGGCGGAAAAGAATGATCAATCCGGTGAGGCTATTGCGCTGGTCGCGCATCGCCGCACTGCGGTCCCGGATCGCCACACGCTCACCGCTGCGAGTCGTCAGCCAAACGGTACGGTCGCTTTGCGGTGAATCTAGTTCGGTGACCTGGACCTCCGCCTGATCTCCACCAGCGTTGAAAATGCGAAAGACATCGTTGAGCGACCTCCCTACAGCCTGCTCCACCTGCCAACCGGTGATTTTGGCCGCCGCGGGGTTGATAAACACCACGACGCCAGCCAAATCAGCTGCGATCACTCCATCGGAAAGGCTCTGAAACGCCTCAAAGTAGCTGTGTTCACGGCGGTTGCGTTCCGCTTCTTCTAGGTAGCGCGTCGCAGCGACTTCGACGGTCAGACGAAGTTCATCTTCACTAAAAGGTTTCAAAAGATAGCCGTAAGGCTGTGTTTCCCGGGCACGAGCCACCGTCTCCAAATCTGCACAAGCCGTTACATACACGACCGCCACATGCCCGCGCTTATTCAGCTTCTTCGCGGTCTCGATGCCGTCCATGTCGCCGGCCAGATGCACGTCCATCAGGACCAAATCCGGTCGCAGATCATCGTATTTGTTTAGCGCATCCTCGCCTGAGCGAGAAATTGCGACGACTTCATAGCCGAGTTTGCCGAGCGTATTGGCGATATCACAGCCAACAAGCCCTTCATTCTCGACGATTAGGATGCGAATTCGTTCCAAGCCAGTCATTGATTGCCCTCAGGAGAACAATATAACTCTAATTATCAGCAAACGCTATAGAAAAACGAAGTTTAATTTCAGTCCCACCGTTTTCTGGAGCCGAAATGGAGAGTTGCCCACTCATCTGCTCAGCGAATACGGATAATATCTTTAGTCCCAGGCCAGCCCCCTGCCCTTGGGAGATCGCTGGCGGCATCCCACGGCCATCGTCGGTGACAGTTAGCTCCCCTTCATCTTCAGTCATCCGCAGCACCGCCGAAACCTGCCCCTTCGCATCATCCGGAAACGCGTGTTTGAACGCGTTGGAAAGTGTCTCGCTAAGGGTCAACGCCAACGGCATGAGCCACTCGGGATGCAATGGACCGGGCTGAAAGTCGATCACCACCGCCACCCGGGATTCGGGAACATCGTAACACAGGCGAAGATGGCCTACTAAATGAGCGGCAAATTCCGCAAAGCTCTCCGTCTGACCGATCGCCAGCAGATGCAGGTGCTCATGCAGAGCCGCAATGGAACGCACGCGCATCTGGCTAGCCCGCAAAGCTGCTCTGGCATCGGCATCTGAGAGAGACTGCGCCTGAAGATTCAGCAGACTGGAGATAATCTGGAGATGATTCTTGATTCGATGGTGGGTCTCGCTCAGCAACAACGCCTCCCTGGGTAGATCCAGGAGTTTCCAGCGCTGATCAGGGCGAAGGACCGATGCCGTTTCACCTACAGTCTCCTGCTCTACAGTGCCCACTTTAATGGAAGAGAGAAAAACCTCCAGCCCGACGGCCAGCGGCGAATCCCCGACAGCAACACCTCGCACCAGACAGGTGCCACGGAGATTCTGCTGTCCATAAAACGGCCACTCCACCTCGTTACCGGATGCTGTCAATTCCTCCAGCGCCGCGTAGAAACCGCTCGGGTCCTTCGGGTTGAAAAACGAGTGTAGCAAATGGCCACACACGTCCTCCCCCGCATAGCCAGTCATGGCCTCCGCCGCAGAATGCCAGCCGACAATTCTTCCGTTGCCATTGGTTGTTAATAGTGGCTGCCAAACATCCATGTCAGCCACCAGTTCCTCGACCACCGCAACCTCCGACTGTGGCACGACTTCCTCTGCATCTGACTCTGCCAAGCAGCTTTCAATCACAGGCTCTGGCGCAGCTGGAGGTGCCTCACGCTCTAGGAAGTGGATCGTGCAATGAGGATCACCCGAACCATTCAGCACTTGATTGACTGAAAGCCGCAAAGGTCCGCAAGCAGTCAAATCTTCGGCGAGACGCACCACAATTTGCGCCGACGAATCACCCGTCTTTGACCTCAGCTCACGCAAGGCATCCTTGCGGGCAAGGATGCTCTCTTCATCAAGAAGTTCGTCGAAAGGCATTCGACGCAGATCGCTCTTGGGCTGCCCCAGCAGGTCCTCCGCAGCATGATTCACTTCAAAAATCGTGCCTGTCTTATCCACCAACACCACACCCATCGGACACCCAGCGATCATTGAGCGGAACTTTGCCTCAGTGGCAACGAGTTGATCCCCAGAGCGGCGAGCCTCCGTCACATCGCGAAAACTAACCACCAGCCCGCCCCCAGCTAACCCAGCCGGGTGCATTTCAACCTCCTTCATGAGGCCATCTGCATTCGCCAATGCCACGGTGCGGACAATTTGCCGCCGCCAGACAAACTCTCGCCACGTGGATGTCACCTCTTCGCGGTGCTCTGGATCGCGACATGCAGAAGCAAGCCAACTTTCGACTGACTCGTGCCTCTCGATGGCTCTGCCAAACATTTTCGCCAAATGGCTGTTCTGAAAAACCAGTGAAGCGTGCTCATCCAAGACCAGGAGTCCGCAAGGCAACGATTCTAGCACGCCTCGCTGACGGTTTTCGCGTCGCACAAATCCCTTCTCAGCCTCCTCCATCGTGCGCAACTCTTGCTGCGCACGCGCAACTTGCTCCTGAAGGCGCCGCACCTCAAAGGCGTCTGCCGCTGGGGCTGCTGGTGCAGCGACCATCGCCGGTGGAGATAGCTGGATGCCCGCCTTTGCAACTGGCTCCGGCATCACGATCCCACTCAGGCCAATCGCAACGACTTGCTGGTCTGCCCCGCGACGCGCCATCATCCAACGGGGCGGCTGCTGGGGACTGTCAGGGCCACCACCAGCGTTCGTGCGGATGAGGACACTTTCGCTCCCACAGTGAGTCGGCTGCTGAATATTCTCCAAGCACTTCAGGATCGACTGCCGGTTTGCCGCGATGTCCTGCCCACTGCCGAAGGCATCCCAAAAAAAACTGGCCCCTTCCTGGATTCCTCGCGCAAGACTGATAGCCATCGCAGGCGCGTTTGCCTGCTGGATGACACCTGTCGATTCCAGCACCACCACCGGCACAGCCCAGTGATCAAATTCGCTACCTTGATCTGCGGAAACAGCGGGGGGAAGCGGCGGCGATGGCGCAAAATTCGACGCAGTAGCACCTTCGTCCGCCACTGATTCAGCAGGCAGTATCACGGGCGCAAACTTGTCGCACGTCACCATAATTCCCGCCACCTGGGCATCGTTGCCATCCCGCCAAGGCCGCACTTCCCAGCGGAAGACGATTGGCTGTCCATCTGGCCCAGAAATCAGATCACGATCACTGCGCACCACATGGCCCTGCATTGCCCTCTCATAAACTTGTCTCCAGCCATGATGAAGAGCTGGAAAAACCTCATATTGTACGCGACCGACAAGAGGCCCCATCGCCTCCAGATTAAACTCAGAGACCCACTGACGGTTCACCAAAAGATAGCGCATCTCGCGGTCAAAAACCGCGATTGCCACTGGGGCATGCTCCACCACCATCGAGAGGAGTTCCCCAGTCTCTTGGCTCGCTACCATTGCGGTTGCAGCATTCCCTCCCACTCCGCTTGGTTGTGGCGGCTCTTTGGGGTGAATCACGTTATGCAAGACGGACGGAGGCATCGGGAGAAGCACCACACGGACAGTGGCAGTATTCGTTGAATATCATGATTTCGGAGGTTTCGCAACCAAGGGAATAATCTAAAATTTGCATCGCAAATCTGACAGATGCCTTCCATCTCCATGGAGAGGTTATCCCTCGCGGTGATACGGATCTCCACGGTTGATTGAATACGACCGATAGATCTGCTCCAGCACGACGACCAAAGCCAGTTCATGCTGTAGAGTCATTGCAGAGAGGGACCACACCGCATCTGCCAGAGAGCGCATTCGATCACTATGTCCGTCTGCACCACCGATGATGAGGCTCACCTTTTTCGTTCCATCGAGCTCCTTTTGCTGAATCCACTTCGCTAGATCAACGCTGCGCAGCGACTTTCCTCGTTCATCCATCAGCACCCGAAGAGAGCCCTCCGATGCGGCGAGCAATCGTTCTTCAACGACTGAGGCTTGGCCATCCTTCACAGGAACCAGCTCTACTCGTGCCACTCTTTGTAGCCTCTTTGAGTAGTCCTGAATACCGGCTTTCGCCCAGCTTAGACTTGGTTCACCCACGAAAACGAGCCGCCAGCGCATGAAGAAAAGAAAGTTTATTTATTGTTATTATAATAAAATATGGCTATTTTGTCGAAAATTACAATGCCAACCACCTTGGGTCTAGACACTGTTGCACAATCTAAAAAATTTCATACAATGCCTCTGGTTATTCAAAAAAATACACGACCGATTATGCAAACCTCTCGACTGTTTTCAATCGCCCGCCTTGGGTTCTGCGGTGTCGCAGTTTCCATCGTATCATCCTGCTCCATGCCACCTGCGCAAGCGTGGCGCCAAATCCAGCGTGACGGACTGATCCCTTACGTGATGAATGAGTGGAAACCCGGTAGCGAAGGCACTCCCGCTTCAGCGCCCGCGCAGAATAAGCAAATCGTCGCAAGCACTGCAACAACACCTTCCCGAGTGGGCCCACCAGCGCCGGTCACCCCAGTGATGGCGACTGCTCCGCAGCAGAGCGCTCCACCACCCGCCCAGTTAAGCACCAATGTTCCCGTGGCACAGGCCGTTCCAGGTCTTCCTGGATATGTTCGCACACCCTTTACCACACCCTCCCGCTTGGTTGATGTGCGCGGAGTGTCCGCAGGATCAAAGGTCGTTTGCCCTTTCACCCAAAAACCGTTCATCGTGCCAGCAGCAGCTATTGAAGCTCCCGCTGTCGCCGCTGCGCCAACTCCGGCCCCACAGCCGAAGCCAGCAGCAGCACCACAACCCCGCCCTTCTACTCCTAGCACTGTGGCAGCATCACCTCCAGCTACAAAGGTCGCTTCTAACACACCTGCACTCTCCAACAATCCACCTGTCGCACCGACCCAGCCAAAACCAAGCGCCCCAGTCGAGGCGAACACACCCCCTCCAGCAACAACGGACGTCGCCGCAATCCCTTACGGCACCGCAGTGGCAGGTCGCCCAGGGTTCGTCAATAGCCCTTACGCCGCCAAGCATCAGCTTGTGGATGTGACGGGTCTGCCCGTAGGCATGGAAGTGAAGTGCCCCTACACTGGCAAACTCTTCCGCGTCCCACCCCAGGATCAGGCCAAAAAGTAGTCGGTCGAGATTTCTACTGAGATTGCCTCAAAACAATCGCAGCCAACAAAACGCGAGTGGGCCTCACAGCCGCTCGCGTTTTTTTGGCATCAAGATGGTGGTGAATATTTTTTGAAATTTACTGACTATGAAGAGAGGTTAAGAAGTTGCTCTCGATGAATTGGCAGCCAAAGTAGACAAACTTCCGAATCATCTTTCCCCCTGCGCATGCCAAAAAACGACCCGACCTCCAGCCAAGCAGCTTGGTATGTGGTCCACTCCAAACCCAAGTGCGAACATCTAGCAGCATCAATGGTGGCAGAATTACCGGACGTGGAGACCTACTGCCCACGGATCCGCTTTCTGCGTAGCACTCGACGAGGCAAAGTGTGGTTCATTGAGGCCCTCTTTCCGGGCTACTTTTTCGCACGATTTATTCCAGCCGCCTCCTATCGAGCCGTGAAACATGGCCAAAATGTTCTACGAGTGCTCGAATTCGGGGGAAACTTGGCTCAGGTCCGTGACTCGTTCATCACAGAACTCAAAGAGGAAATGCAGAACGAGGACATCCGCGTCGTCGAGATGCCTATCAACCTTGGAGACGAAGTCGAAGTCACCTCCGGCCCGATGCGCGGCCTCCGCGGCATCGTCTCCAGCCTCACCAACGCAAAGGAGCGCGTTCGCATCCTTTTGGAGTTCCTCGGCCGCGAAAACCTCGTCGAAGTCGGCACCGACAATCTCCTCACCGAACAGACTCCCAGAGGAGTGATCGGAAAACGGTAGTGCCCCCTCAAGTCCCCCTTCATTCTGGATTCACTGCAAATTGCGAACGGTCCGCAACCCCTCCAGCACCGCGGATGTGTTTCCATCCAAGTGCCGACACCCGGCGTTGGTGATGCGTTTGGCCCCGCAACCGTAGATCCAACCCTGGCGAGGTGTGGCCTCGCTACTGTAAGTGATGCCACTGACGCGGTGGAAGGTGTCATTGGTACGTTGGGGGGGGGAGAGACTGGGGCTGCCAGGGACAATGGCCTGGTCGGTGATGTGGTCAAGCTGCCCGCCGTCTGGGCGAAACTGGTAGTCCCAGCTGGCCTGCGCCTGACCATCGAAACCGATGAGCAACAACACTATTCCGCGGAACACTATTCAATGGTAATGAGGCGAGGTGTAAATCGAACCTGATTCGGATGTCTCACGGGCCATTGCCGACGATCATCCGCAAGGTCAAGCCATGCACGAACCCCACCCTCGCTCGACGACTTCGCCGAGCGCCCGAGTCCGCCTCCTCGTCATCCAGCACCGCACCAATTACCATACTCCGGCTGAACTCAGGAATCTTCACCAGCAGAGTCCGCCGTTCCCCTTCATCGATAGGGGATAGACATCCGGCCTGTCCGTCCCTCTTCCAGCGCTCCGACACCATCCCTGAGTAGGCATTCTTCCCCCGCGTCGGCCAATCCTTCACCTGACAACCCACCACGTCACACAATCCAGCAATCGCCTCTTTGTCCCCCTCCAAAGCCGCTGACCAGCCATTCCATCGCCACTCTTCCGCTCCATCCACTAGCTTCGCCCGCACCGGGTTCACATCAATGTACGCTGCCATCAGCCGCGCAATGTCCGGCCCACGCTCATCCACCGCCCCACTCCGCGCGTTTTGCCCACTGCTCCTGGCCTCCACAAGCACACTCTTAAACTTCCCCATCCACAGCGTCCCTTGCCGACTGTGCCGCCGATTGTACCACCGGCTAAAGCGCACCTTCACCTCCTGCATCCACGCGCTTACATCACACAGCCGCGACAGCATCGCAGACACGCGCTCATTCACCAGGGATTCCATTCCTCCGCCCATGTTCCGCAGCTTTGCAAAGTCAGCTTTCACCGCCTCAATGTGCGCATTGCTATACAGCAACCGCATGTGCTCAAAGAGCTTCCCCTCTGCGCCAGCAGCCCCAGGCGGCCCAAAGTGCTCCTCCAGCCAAGTCGGCTTGTGCGGCAACCGCACCAGCGCATGAAAGTGGTTCCCCATGATGCAGTAAGTGAGAATTTTGATCCCACAAAACCGCGCCATCTTCCGCATCACCAAGACCATCGCCTCACGTTCAGTCTCATCAAAGAAGATCTCGCCCCCACAGGTGCGCGACATCACATGATAAACATTCGACCGCCCCCGATTCCCCCGAATCCGCTTCCGCCCCCAGCACTTCCGGTTGATCCCCACATAAACCCCAGTCAACGCCTTCACCCCAACCAAAGGATCAACCTGTTTCTGCTCCTTGCCGCCGTCCTCTCCCTCTGTTGCTACGGGCACAGAAACGGTGGATTGAGGCGATTTGCCCCCGTTTGAATCCGTCTTCATTCACCAACGAT